>CAZGAI010000123.1:0-8868 GCA_964523175.1 uncultured Victivallales bacterium
TTAAATGTAACACTGCTTACATTAAGTAGACCTGAACCCGCCAAACCTCTTGTCTCACCATTCCATCCGCTGCTGGGGTATTGACTGAAGCTTGGAGCAATATAGGTATTAGTATATTCAAAGGTACTTGTTATAGTGACAGACTCAGGAGGATCAGAGTATGTGGTAGCTACTACGCTAACACCGCTGACTGGATTTTTATCGACCTTAGGTATTTTGACTTCCAGCAGGCTGTCAGTTGAGCTGTTAATCGTTCCAGATATACCATTAAATGTGATTTCACTAACGTATATTAAGTTTGAGCCGGTGAAATTTTTAACTTCTTTCTCCCATCCATATGTAGGAAAATCAGTAAAAACAGGTGTTTGATAGCCGCTTGCAGGCGGAGTTTCAGAATATTCAAAAGTACTTGTTACGATGAAAGGGTCATTATTATCAGTCGGAACAATTGTTATTGGAATATTAGTTAACGGGCTGTTTCCAAGGTTTGGAACCTCAACTTGAATCAAAGTAGAGTTTTGGGTTTTAACTTTTGCCGCTAAATTATCAAATTGCACCTCAGCTACAGAGAGTAGATTTGATCCTTTAAAATCTTTTAAGTCCTTACTCCACCCAAAAATAGGAAATTCTGTAATAATTGGTGTCTTGTATACCACTCCTCCGTCGGCTTGAAACAGGAATGTTTCGGGCAGGATAACTTCAGCCCCGCTTGATGAAATAATTTTTACCGGAACAGCTCGCTCAGAATTTTTGATACCACCAAGTTGAGGGAGAGTTGAAGAAAGTTCTGTTGTCGAATTAATTACAAATTCTGCACTCACATCCTCAAACGATATGTCCTGAACATAAACAACATATGTGCCCGTAAAAATGACAATTGTCCCGTTACCTCCTTTAATTGGGTCAAAACTATTAATAACCGGTTCAATGTCTCCGCTTTGTCCACTTTGAATAGCATCCAGTAGGGCTTTATACCCATCTGCCAGAGCCTGCTCGTTTTTACCTAAATTTTTCACTTTTACAGCTGGAGGATCGGCTATAACTACTGGTACCTCTATATCGGTTGCAGCAAAAACAGCCTCTGAAAAAATAAGACTAAAAGTAACAAGAATAAATAATAATTTCTTCATAATAAATCCCCCAATGAATGGTTACCCATGTACCTTATACATATATTATAGCTTATTTAGTAGGTTTTCTCAACTATTTTTGTTAAGTACCTTTAAGATAATAGTTATAGCTATATAGATAATACCTGCAAAAATGATAATTGTAGGGCCGCTGGGCAGGTTATAAATAAAGCTGGCACTAAGGCCTATTACTGTGAAAAACATACAGAAAATAACTGATATTATCATCATTGAAGACAATTTATTGGAAAAATAAGAGGCAACTGCGGATGGCAGAGTGAGTAAAGCTATCACCATAATAATTCCAACGATCCTAACAAGTAAAACAATTGTTATAGCAGTTAAACACAATAGAAGAAGATAATAAAACCCCACATTAATTCCTCGTGAACGTGCATGTTCTTCATCGAAACAGATAGCAAGGAATTTACTGTAAAATAAGCAGCAAATCAGCAATACGATGAAGCTTAAGATAGAAATGACTATTAAATCAGTTTGAGAAATAAGTAGTATATTTCCAAAAAGATAGCTCATAAGTGAAGCTGTATATGCGGATGTTTGGGAAATAAACATAATCCCCAAAGCCATCCCTATAGCCCAAACTGAACCAATAACACTATCTTCCCGCTGTTTAGCGTACATAGAAACAAACCCAATTATAAAAGCAGCAGTAAGTGCTGCAGCAATTGCGCCTATAGTAGGGTTAAAATTAAAATATAATGCTGCACCAATACCTCCTAGAATACTGTGAGAAATAGCCCCGGCTATATAGCTGATACGCTTTGTTACTACATAGGTCCCTACAACGCCAAACGGAATACTTGATATAATTCCGACCATAAAAGCATAACGTAAAAATGAAGCATAAGGTGATGTTAAAGCCTGAAAAAGTTCAACCATTTTTATTTCCTATCACGCATGTATGTTTATCGTGGTGTACTATTCGTATTTTTTTATCATAAATCTGGGAAATCATACTTCCGGTAAGTTCGCTGGTGGGGTGTTTGATAACAGTTTTATTTACACACAAAACATTTTTAAACTGTTTAGACACAAAACCCAAGTCATGAGAAACAGTAAGAATTGTTACCTGTTTGCTTAATGATTCCAATATTTCAAGGAAATCCTCTTCAACTCCAGGATCAACATTTACTGTCGGTTCGTCTAATAGGAGAAGGTCAGGTTCTGATACAAGCGCCCTCGCAATTAAGACTCGCTGGCGCTGACCACCCGAGAGAGAGGCAAAATTATTATTAATAACTCCTTCAAGCCTGAGAAGCTTTAAGGTTCTATATGCAATTTCTTTATCATTCTTAGAATAAGGTCCACATAAGTGTTTTTCTATTCTTCCCATTAAAACAACACCCATAACAGTAATAGGAAAAAGAGAGTCAACACTTGTATATTGGGGCATATATCCTATTTTGCTCCGTACCTTACCCGGTGAGGAGTTATAAACCTTCACTTTACCGACAACAGGCTTTAGCAACCCTAATATAAGCTTTAATAAAGTTGATTTACCTCCACCGTTCGGTCCGATGATACAGGCTGAAGCAAATTCTTTAATTTTAAAGTTAACATTTTCCAGTACTGGTATTTTACTGTATGAAAATGATACATTCTCAAATGAAATTATATCTTTTGAAGACATGTTAATACTCTCTTGAAACGACACGGAGTGTCTTTTTACTTTATCCGCAGTCTTAGTTTTTTTCTGATAAAACCAAAGCACTTGGATAGAGGCTCTCCTGAAATCAAACTATTTCTGATTGCTGATATTTTACCATATTATAAAATATCATTGCAAGCTTGCGTGCTGTTGCTGTTATTGCTCTCCTAAAACTACTTTTTTGTCCACCTGTCGTCGTCCTGCGGACTATACCATGGCATTGCGAATTTAACTAATCTAACGAATTATTTAATTTTTTTAAATTAGCGTTTATCAGTGTTCATTAGTGTTCATTAGTGGTTTAAAATTCTTTGTGTTCCGCTCTAAAAATGACTGTTTAATTTTTTGGGCAATATTGGAAAAATTATCCAAAATATTTTCAGATAAGGGATTAATTGATATCACACTGCCATTAATAGCTTGTGCCAGGGCATAAGCTGATTTTTTAGAAAATTGCGGTTCAACAAAAATTACTTTAGTATCTGTTTTTTTTGCTTTTAAAATTAAATTAAAAAGTTCTTTGGGAGTTGGAGTTTTACCCTCGATTTCAACTGCTTCCTGTTTTAACCCAAAATCAGATGTAAAATATCCGAAAGCCGGGTGAAAAACAAAAATAGTTTTTCCTTTAAAGGGTTTTAATGTTACCTTTAACTCACTATATACTTTATTGATTTTTTTAATGTATACATCGGAATTATGTTTAAAGTAATTTTTGTGTTGAGGTAAAAGTTTTATTAATGCAATTAGTGTATTTTGACATAGAATTTTTAATTGGATGGGGGATAACCATATGTGAGGATCTATTGTTGTTTTTCCATGGACATAATTGATTAGAGCTTTAGTATTTTTACGCATATTAATAAATTTTGTCTTAATATTCATTTTTTTGAACTTGTTAACAAGTGTTTTTTCAAAAGGCAATCCAATTTCGAAATATGCTTTTGCTTTGTAAAGATTTAACATTTGTCTCGGAGTTGGCTGATAATCATGAGGTTCTCTTCCAGGGGGAACCATTATCTTAATATGGACATATTTTTCAGCGATTGCATGAACAATACTTTTTTGTGGGGGAATAGTAACAAATACAGTTATTTGTTTGTCTAATGAATTATCCTTTGTCTTAACACTTGGTTTAGAAGAATCTGAACAGCCTGTGATATAAAAGAATAATAAAACGCAGAACATAGTATAAAATATTTTATTCATTATAGGGCCGGAAAATTGGTTTTTTAATTTATTGATAGACAACAATATAGAATCCATTAAATTTCAAAATCCATAATTAGGGGTAGGTGATCAGAAAGATTTATTTTAGGAATTTCAAAATTTTTGATTTGAATTTCCTTTGAACACAATATAAAATCGAGCTGATGTTTGGGGTTCCAGGACGGATATGTTGATATTTTGTCGACATTAGGGTTAACTAACCCAAGCTTATTCCTCATATCTCTAAGTTCAGACAAACCACTGAAAGCATTGAAGTCACCTGCAATAATAACAGGACATTTTTTTGATGATAAAAGGTTTGCCATATGCGCAAACTGCATTTTTCTTGCACGTTTAGTCAGAGAAAGGTGGAGAAGAAAAAAGCGAAAACTTCCCATATCCAGCTCAATGATAAGTTTTTTAAATCCTCCGGGAAAGTAGTGATAAATGCCATTTGAATCTTTATCTCTGGTAAGTATAGCATTACCCTGTTTTCGGAGTATTGGAATAATTTTGCCAGTTAAGCTTTCGCCATATTTTGTGAGACAATGTGTATGGTGACTGGATTCTTTTCCTATTTCTTCAGCCTGATTTACTTTTGATGCCCTGTAAGAACCTGTATCAATCTCTAAAAGCCCAACAATATCGGCCTTAGAAGAGTCAATGAACTTACTGATTTTCTTAATATTTTTATCAGGTCTTTTAAGGTATCTATGAATTTTTAAAATATTATCAGTGTAACTTGAAGGAGCACCTGAACCATAAGCAATATTGTAAACAAGAACTCTATACATAATATTTTATCTTATTGTTATAAATAAAAATTTATTAACGTAATGTTAAGTAGGGTATATTATATAACAGTATCTTTGAAAATAAAAGAATAATTGAGAAATTAGCCAGACAATATCTTTATAAGCGGATATATTGTTCTTAGATATTCTTTTTTGTTTTAATATATAGGAACTTGTTTTTAATTCTCATACAAACAGCATATATCATATTTTTCATTAAAAGGAAAAATTAAAACAAATTAAACGTGAAAGTTTAAAGCCATTGAGGAGCGTAAATTATGATTATCGACTTGTTTTTGATTTCAAAGGCTTCCATTTGGCAGTGGTGGGGTATAATTATCTTATTTCTGCTTATCGATGTTATAGCGATACTGCATATTTTGAAGAATAAACATGACCAGCCTGCGAGTGCATTATTGTGGATTTTCTTAGTTGTTGAACTGCATATTTTTGGTGCAATACTTTATCTTATCCTTGGAATTAACAGATTAAATACCAGTAAAAGTTTAAAGGTTGAAAAAATCCATAAATCTATTCATGCAATGAGAAATTCTTCAGGGTCTCTTTCCAGGTATTTGGAAGAGGTAAGAAAGTTTCATTATTCTGGAAGCTTGAAATATGACCATGAATATTTAGCTGTTTTAGATAGAATTTTACCATCAACATACCCAATATTAGGGAATAATCTGGAACTGCTTGAAGACGGAACTGCTGCTTACCCTAAAATGTTTGATGCAATACAAAAGGCTGAAAAACACATACATCTTCAATCATATATTATAATGAATGATGAGACAGGTGAAAAACTTTTTAATATTCTAGAAGAAAAGGCTAAATCAGGTGTTAAAGTTAAAGTACTGTTTGATAGAATGGGAAGCGGGAAAGCGTATAAAGCACATTTTTTTAAACACTGGGCAAGAAAAAGACCAAACTTAGAAATTAAGCCCTTTTCAAAAGTAAACCTACTGGCTCCATACCGAATCCAGCTCAGAAATCATAGAAAACTACTTATAGTTGATGGGAAAATAGCATTTATTGGAGGAATCAATATCAGCTCTGATAATGACAGACATATAAATAAAATTAAATATATTCACGATCTTCATTGTGAAATTCAAGGACCTGTTATTGGAGAGTTTCAATATACTTTTTTAAGAGACTGGTGCTCTGTATCAAAAATTAATCCATCAAAAATTTTTAATACGGAGAACTATTTTCCTGTACCGGTTAAATGTGGAAATTCTCTTGTTCGTGTTAATTCATCAGGTCCTGGCCAGGCTTATGAAGCATCTGAAAAACTTTTTATGACAGCCGTTGCCTCTGCTCAGAGGAGTCTGTGGATAGTTACCCCGTATTTTGTCCCGGATAAATCTTTTATTAATATGCTGTGTATGACTGCTGGACGGAATGTTGAAGTTAAAATTGTAATACCACAAAATAATAATAACTGGTATGTTCGTTCAGCAACAAGAAGCATCTATAATACCCTGCTTAAGGCGAATATTAGAGTTTTTGAAAAAAAAGGTGTCTTTTCTCATGTTAAGGCTATGATGGTTGACAGTACCTGGGCAACAATGGGGTCCAGTAATTGTGATAATAGAAGTTTTAGGCTGAACTATGAACTTGATTTCGTTGTGCAGGATGGTGAGTTTATTAGAGACTTACATGATCAGATATTAAAAGAAATAGATGAATCTGAAGAAATTACTATGGAAATGCGTGAGAGCAGAACACTTAAAGAAGAATTGATTGAAAACTTTTGTTCTTTACTCACTCCGGTTTTGTAGCGGGACTGTGAAGCCGTAAAGCCGTGAGACCGTGAGTCAGTAAGACTGTAAGATCGTAAGATCGTAAGATCGTAAAATCGTAAAATCGTAAAATCGTAAAATCGTAAAATCGTGTGAGGCCGTGAAGTCATCAGCTAGAAATTAATGAGTACTGCTACACCAATGTTTTGCATCCTGCATCATTTTACCAAGCATACTTCCAATGTGTTTACATTCATCAATCAAAGAAGAATAAACTTCATTGTTTATGTATTCGCAGTGATATGCTGTTCTAAGCCAATGTTGTGTTTCAGCTTGTTCACTGTCAGAATCGGTAAGTTTGCTAACAAAGTGAGCAGTATAGTTACGTTTTTGCCAAGCTTCTGCAATATTGGCTCCAATGCTTCTTGAACTTCTTCTTATTTGATCTGTTAAAGAATATTTTTCTTCTTTAGGAAATGTTTTACTTATTTCAAAAATGCTTTGCTGCAAACTAAAAGCTAACTTATAAACTTCTAAGTCCTCATAATTCTGTATTTTCATAATAACTAGTCAACTTTACAGTTTAACGGCTTCACGATCTCACGATCTTACGAATTCACGGACTAACGAGCTTACGGCCTCACGATTTCACGGCCTTACGATCTTACGGCCTTACGATCTTACGGCCTTACGATCTTACGGCCTCACGATCTCACAGCCTCAGTGTTTTAAGAGTCTACGGACAATTACTGCTATGTAATCAACTACTTCATCAACATTCATATTACTGCTATCAACCAATATTGCATCTTCAGCCTGACATAATGGGGCGGTAGCCCGTTTTGAATCCCGTTCATCTCTCTCAGCTATTTCTTTTGCTATCAGTGCCACGTTTTCATCTGATGGCTCATCGTTATCCTGTTTGAGGCGTCTAATGGCTCTTACTTCCGGAGATGCTGTTAAAAAAAACTTATATATGGCATGAGGAAAAACATTTGTTCCTATATCCCGGCCTTCCATAACAATCAAACCAAACTTTGTAAAAGCCCTCTGCTCGTTTACAAGCCATTCACGTATAACTTTACTTGCTGCTATTTTACTTGAATTCTGAGAAACATCCGAAGACCTTATTGCATCCGGGTCAACGGGAATATCATCAAGCATTAAAATCAATTTATTGTCATGAGACAATGTATATGTAAGACTGGTATCATTGACAAACTGTGATAATAACTGTTCATTGATATTATCCAGGTTAAGCTTTTTGTTAATTGCAGCCAAAGCGGCAGCTCTATACATATTTCCTGTGTTAATATAATAAGCACCGAGTTTTTTCGCGACAAGTTTAGCAATAGTGCTTTTTCCTGAAGCGGCTGGTCCGTCAATTGCGATTACCATATCTGACATTTAAACACCCCTTTTTTGTTAACCACTTCTATTAGTACTACAATCTGTTATTTTCTTGTTTTCTCAACAATTTTTTTAATTTACAGTGTTGTAACTATTTAATATTGAAAACTATTTTTAATAATAATAAGTGCAGTTTAATCTGCTTTCACATTTAAATATTTTCTAGTTATAATGCATGGAATATGCAAATATTTTTTTTATTTGTGAAAATCAGCGTAATCTGTGGATAAAAGTTCTTTGTGTTTTTGTGTGATAAATTGGTTGCGGCTATGCTGCTCTAGGTTCATTAGTGGTGAATTTCTTTGTTTGTTAAAAATTAAAACGAACCAGAAGTCCTATTAAAAGTATAATAAGTTCAGTGTATTTACCTGTAAAACCAATATTTGCTCCTGATAGACTATCAGTCTTCTCATAAGAACTTTTTGCCTTGACAGCGATAAGAACAGAAACAATAAAAGCCAGCAGCATTATTGGAAAATTAACAGCTCCAAAAAGTAAACATAAAATTGCCGTAATGATCCACATTATACTTATTGATTTTTTATCAACCGCTATTAAACCCTCCTTGGAGTTTTTTTTATCTTCAGCTGCGAGATGACCCTGAACAGCATAAGTTAAAACAGCTGTAACAATAATCCACCCAAAGTAATGGTAGTAAATAAAGACACCAAGACATAAAACTCTGACTATAAATAAAGCTGTAAAGATATAAAAAAGCATGAAATTATTTTCATTATTTTCTGTATCAATTGAATCACTGTTATAATGTTTTAATATTTTAAAATTTATATAATTAACTAAATAAGCGGTATCTTTGGCATGGTTTAATAACTCCCAGGATAATACAATAATAAATGGACATAATATTGTAGCTAAAACTGGACCTCCGAGAGCAGAGACAATCCATGATA
>CAZGAI010000124.1:0-8853 GCA_964523175.1 uncultured Victivallales bacterium
CATTCTGCGTTCTTTTCCTTACAGCTTTAGCATGTTTTTCACCGGTTATGGGAACAGAGTTTACAGAATATGGACCACACGGATTCAGCAGAATACTGTATGCCTTTATATCAGCTTCAAATAACAATGGAAGTGCTTTAAGCGGCATCAACACAACTACTGACTTTTTTAATATAACAACAGGCATAGCAATGTTACTTGGAAGGTTTGTTACTATAATTGCAGTACTTGCAGTTGCAGGTTCAATTGCAAAAAAGAAAATCATTCCAGTTTCTTCTGGAACTTTTCCAACAACAGGGCCGATTTTTATAGTTCTACTGCTCATCTGTATATTGATAATAGGAGGCCTTAACTTCTTTCCGGCATTGGCATTAGGTCCAATAGCTGAACATTTCATGTTATTCTAACTTAAAGCAAGCAATATTGGAGATAATATTTATGCCTAGAAAAAATAAACACAAAAATAAAGACTCTTGATTTACAGGTGCTTTAATAAAAACTGCACTTATTGACTCCTTCAAAAAACTACATCCTTTGTCTTTATTTAAAACAAATCCAGTACTATTTACGGTTGAGATCATTTCAATTTTCAGTACTGCAATTTTTATAATCAGTTTTTTTAAAGTAACAGAAGAACCAACTTCTTTTATTGGACAGATTACGCTATGGCTATGGTTTACGGTTCTATTTGCCAATTTTTCTGAAGCAATTGCAGAGGGAAAAGGCAAAGCTCAAGCTGATTCACTGAAAAAGACAAAAGGCAGCCTTAAGGCAAAGCTAATCAAGGATAAAAATTCTAAAGATTTTACATTAACAGATGTTTCACAATTAAAAAAAGGATCAATAGTAATTGTTGAAACAAATGACCTTATCCCTGCAGATGGAGACGTGATAGATGGAATGGCATCAATTGACGAATCTGCTATTACAGGAGAATCTGAACCGGTTATCAGGGAAAGCGGTGGTGACAAGTGTGCTGTAACAGCAGGCACCAGAGTTATCTCTGACCAAATCATAGTAGAAATATCGTCAGATCCCGGAGATAGTTTTATAGATAAAATGATAAAACTTGTAGAAGGTGCTCAGCGAAGTAAAACACCAAATGAACTCGCCTTAAATGTCCTGCTATTCGGTTTTACACTTATTTTTATAGTGGTATGCACTGCCGTAGAAGGTTTTGCATTCTTTACAGGTAAACCTGTCCCCGTTCTGCTTATAATGGTTCTTTTTATAACTCTAATACCTACAACAATAGCCGGACTTCTGTCTGCCATAGGTATTTCAGGAATGGATAGACTGCTTCAGGCAAATATTCTCGCTAAATCAGGCCGGGCAGTTGAAGCAGCAGGTGATATTGACACTTTATTATTAGATAAAACAGGAACAATAACCATTGGAAACAGGTTTGCTTCAGAATTTTTTCCTGTACCTGGAGTAGATGTAGCAGAGGTTGCTAAAACAGCTCTACTCTCTTCTCTTAGTGATGAAACACCTGAAGGAAGATCTATCGTGTCGCTCGCTGAAAGCAAGTATAATCTGGATCCGGCGCAACATTCTATTGAAGGTGCTGAATTCATCCCTTTCTCTGCATATACAAGAATTAGCGGTATAAATTTTAATAATGAAGAAATTAGAAAAGGTGCTGTTGGGTCAATTAAAGATTTAATAGTTCAAAACGGAAACAAGATACCGCCTGAACTTGATGAGATTGTTAATAATATATCAATGCAGGGCGGTACACCTCTTGCAATCACAAAAAACAACAAGGCTGTTGGAGTCATATATTTAAAGGATATGATAAAACCGGGAATAAAAGAAAGATTTGCAGAATTAAGAAAAATGGGTATCCGTACAGTGATGGTCACCGGTGACAATGAACTCACGGCAGCAGCTATTGCGGCAGAATCAGGTGTAGATGACTATATATCTCAGGCGACACCTGAGCAAAAACTTGAGTATATTAGAAAAGAGCAGGCAGAAGGAAAAATGGTTGCCATGTGTGGTGATGGAACAAACGATGCCCCGGCTTTAGCTCAGTCTGATGTTGGAGTAGCTATGGCAACAGGCACTTCTGCGGCTAGAGAAGCAGGTAATATGGTGGACATGGACTCTGATCCCACTAAACTTATTGAGGTAGTTAAAATAGGAAAACAACTGTTGATGACACGTGGTTCTCTTACTACCTTCAGTATAACAAATGACCTTGCAAAATATTTTGCCATAATCCCTGCTCTTTTTATCGCATCATACCCCGGGCTTCAGGCTCTCAACATAATGCATTTAAATTCTCCCCAGAGTGCAATTTTATCAGCTATCATATTTAATGCATTAATAATTATATGCCTGGTTCCAATGGCACTCAAAGGAGTAAAATACAGGCCTGTATCGGCATCAAAAGCATTAAAGAGAAATCTGTTGATTTTTGGTTTAGGTGGAATAATTGTTCCTTTTATTGCCTTAAAGGTAATTGACATGATTATTTGTTTCTTACATTTAGTATAAAAATTCAAGTTAAACTTGTTTTATAATTTATTTATATATGAAATACGAAATAGTTGTCTATAAACAATTTGTAAAGCTAATTCCTGTACATTTAAAAAGGATAAAATTATGATTCAAAATTATTTTAAAAAAATACTTAATGCCTTTCTTTTAATGCTAGTTCTAACTATAATACTAGGGCTTATATATCCTCTATTTATTATGGGAATCGGGCAGGTCTGTTTTTCTCATCAGGCAAACGGGAGTCTTATTAAAAAGGATGATAAAATCATCGGATCGACACTTATTCAGCAGAAATTTTCAAAAGATAAATATTTTCATGGTCGACCAAATAAATTATCACCAATAGATACACCAACAAGCAATAAGATGATTAAACTAATAGCTTCCAGAATCAAAAAAGAACAGAACATCAATTTACATCCGAATAAAACTGTTCCTATAGATTTAATTACAGATTCCGGAAGCAGTCTCGATCCTGACATTTCCCCTTCAGCAGCATATTATCAGGCAAAGCGAATTTCATCAACCCGAAATATCCCAATAAAAGAAATAGACAAGTTAATTAAAGACAATATTAAAGCTAGGTGTTTAGGTTTTTTAGGACAGAATACAGTCAATGTACTTAATTTAAATTTAGCATTGGATAAGTATAATGAACAAAGAAATAAATAGCTCAGATAGCTATGAAAACGACGGAAGACCCAGTCCTGATGCCCTTCTTGCTGTAGCAAACCTGGAAGAAGATACAAGATTAAAAAAAGGTAAATTAAAGATTTTTCTAGGAGCGGCCCCCGGTGTAGGAAAAACATATGCAATGCTTGCTGCCGGGCACAAGGCTCAGGATGAAGGTATAAACGTAGTCGTAGGTATAATTGAAACTCATGGGAGATTTGATACTGAAAAATTAATTGACGGATTAACTCTCGTTGACAGAAAAAAGATCATATATAAAAATAAAACATTCTGGGAGCTTTATATTGCAAAAATAATTGCCCTTGCACCACAGATAGTTTTAGTTGATGAACTTGCTCACCGTAATATTACCGGTTCAACTAATAATAAAAGATATCAGGATATTATTAACTTACTTGATGCAGGCATAGATGTATATACGACTGTAAATATTCAGCATTTAGAAAGTATCAAGGATGAAATATATCAAATTATAAAAGTCAATGTTAAAGAAACTGTACCTGACAGTATCTTTGAAATCGCTAATGAAACAGTTGTAATTGACATAACACCTTCAGAACTCCAGCAAAGACTTAAAGAAGGAAAAATTTATATTCCTAAAGAAGCAGAAAGAGCGCTGGATAACTATTTTTCTGAAGCGAATATTTCTGCTCTAAGGGCTTTTGCATTACAAATAGCAGCAAAGAGTATCAGTAAAAGAGTAATTATTTATAAACATGCACAAGGTATTAAAGGTTCATGGATTATTTCAGAAAAAGTCCTTGTCTGCATATCTGACAGTAGTTTAACTCCCAGTTTAATTCGATCTGCTAAAAGACTAGCAGCCAATATCAGTGCAGGTTTAGTCGCTATAGTTGTTGACTCGCCTTTACGTACCTTATCACCCAAAAGAGCAAAAAAACTTAATAATCATAAAAGATATGCAGAACATATAGGAGCAGAAGTAGTAACCCTTACTTCAGTAAAAATAGCAAAGAGTATTATTACCTATGCCAGAGAAAATAATATTACTCATATTGTCCTAAGTAAATCTGTTCAGAGCAGATTAGCTGAATTTTTAATAGGCTCTGTACTTGATGATATAATTAGACACAGCGGAAATATTAGTATTCATGTGATAAATGAGCGGCCAAGTGAAGATAGAACAAATATTATAAAAAGACTTTATAATAAATATAATATTAAATCTGAAGAAAAGAGCTCTGTATATTCCTATATTAACTCTGCAATTCTGGTAGCTGTTTCAACATATATTTTATATACTTTTTTCATATTCAACACAATAGATGTAATGGCTATATCCCTTGTTTTCCTATTACTCGTTTTCTTTACAGCATATAAATACTGTTTTAGAGTATCAATGTTTACAGCTATTCTCTGCTGTATTAGTATCACATTTTATTTTGTAAACCCTTTCTTTAAATTTAATGTATCTAAAGCAACAGTCATTCCGGGTTTAATTATGTTTTTGATAGCTTCTTATATATTAAACAGATTTACTAATATTTTAAAAGGCCAGGCATTACGGTCTAAAAAAAGAGAGGAAACTATTACTGAACAGTTTAAATTTTCAAAAAAACTTGCACATACTTCTACGCTAAATGAATTACTTTCAGTAATATGTGAAGAATTTTTTGTGGCATTTGAACTTCCAACAGCACTATTTCTACCTAAAAATGGTCGTGCAAGGCTTCATGCAAATTACCCAGATGAAATCGATATGTCAACTAAAGCAAAAGCTGCTCTGCACTGGTCATGGAAACATCATACAATCAGCGGTTATGGAACCGACACTCTATCAACTTCAAACTGGTATTTCTTTCCATTAAAAATCACTGAAGAGAATATAGGTATAATAGGTGTTAATTTTAGTGGTGAAAAATCTTTTTTTGATACAGATTCTCTATATTTTTTCCAGGCATTATCAGATCAAAGCACTTTAGCAATTGCACGATTACAACTCCTATTTTCTAATAATTAGCAATCTAAGGCATAACGTTATCTTAAGAAGCCTAAAAATAACAGCTTTTTGTTAAAGCAAAGGAGCTTATTCGGTAATTACTCTATCTTATTTTCCAATTCTTTCAGTATCATATCAACAGGAGTTAAATATTTTTTATTGTTATTACAGCTTTTACAGCAGGGAACAATGTTTCCTTTAACGCTTCTGCCACCTCTGGATAAAGGCACAATATGATCCATGGTCAATTCTCCTGAAAGAAATCTCTTTTTACAGTAATGACAAATACCCTTCCCTATTAAGGTCTGCCACCAATTTGTTTTTTTTAATTGAACAGCCTTTTTTCTTTCTCTGGAAATATGAGCTTTATCTTTTTTTATATCTATCCAATCATCCATTTTTATCAGTTATCAGTTATCAGTTATCAGAAAATATAATACGCGATATAGCAGTATACTCAAACAGGAAATATAATAAATGAAAAGAAATGCCGGCAGTTTATTTTTCAGCATCAAAGATCTTTAACACCTCTTCTTCTGTATCATAATATACAGAAAGAATCTTTTCAACTCCAAACGTCACTGCACGGCTTGTTATCGTAGCACCTGTTATATATTTAAAATTTCCACCGTCCTTTATTACTTTCCATTTTGATGCAGGAATAATATTGGGATTGCTTTTATCGGCGGAAGTATATTTATCATTTGGAACATAAAACTTGCCGTTATAAAAATCCATAACAGGGTTGGGAGGCAATATATCACCTTCATTTTTATATTTACCGGCAAAAAGACCCCAAATAGTTTTCTTTATTTTACGTTCAAAAACAGCTGTTCCCAGTCCAGGTGTTTCATTTTGATCTGTCACAACAACATTGATTACACCATCAGTAGGTGTCATAGCCAGTAATACAGTTAAATCTCCGCCATAACCAATTGGACTTATTGCACTCGCAAATAACGATACAAGCTTACCATCTTTTCTAGCCGGATAAACAGTTACTACATTAATACCATAGTACTCGGGAGACTCTCCTTTTTTCAGTATGATCCATTTACTTCCATCTTTGGAAACAATATCTCTCTTTTCTTCAACCGGCTTATTGTTAAAATCAGGCTGTAACTGTTTGAATGCATCAATAGTAACTCTAAGCGCAGCCTCCTTTATGGGTTTCTGTGTTACATAATCAACAACAGCCAACACTCCAGCGGCAACAGCCGCTATAAGAACAAGCGAAATAACTAATTTAAATATATTGTCTTTTTTCTGTTTTGGTTGATTTTTACTCATACTTGTTTCACCTCCGGAGCTTGACTGTTTTTGGTTCCGAATGGACATTTAGATGTCCATCGGTCAATCAGCGGAGTACAGGCATTCATTAATACGATAGCAAACATTACACCTTCAGGATATCCGCCCCAGTCTCTAATAACACAGGTTATAATACCGCAGCCTATTCCAAAAATCACACCGCCTTTAATTGTCATTGGCGTCGTCACCATATCCGTAGCCATAAAGAAAGCGCCAATAAGCAATCCACCGGTCAAAACTTGAAATACAGCCCCGGGTAATGCCGGAGATGCCTGACAAAAATGTACTATAGTTCCAAAAATAGCAACTGTCCCAATATAGGCAACCGGAACCTGCCACTTAATTATTTTCATTATAATTAGAAAAACTCCGCCTATTATCAGCGCAATAGCAGAAGTCTCACCAATACACCCGCCAATATTACCAATTGCATAATTCCAGACACTTAGCCAGTCAGACATGGACCCCATTAACTGTTCAGTTGCTGTACCCAAACTTTTAGGGATTTTTACCATATTCAACGGCGTAGCGCATGTTACACCGTCGATCACACTATGCATAAAAGGGAGAGAGGGCATTTGTTTAATCGCTTCAATTTGAGTCTCAGACAAAACTGTTTTATCAAAAACAAATTGACTTTTATCCATGAACCTGGTCGGAACCCAGGATGTCATTAATTGAGGAAACCCGATAATTAGTGCGATTCGTCCAACACATGCAGGGTTAAATGGGTTATAACCAATTCCACCATAAACCTGTTTACCTAAAACAATTGCAATAAAAGTTCCGATTAGACAGACCCACCAGGGCATACCTGCAGATAAAAGCATCCCCATCAGAAGACCTGTTACAATAGCACTGCCATCCTTCCAATCATTCCTGCGACCCAGCATTCTGCATAAAGCATATTCAAAAACCAAACTTGAAATAACACAAACTGCTAAAACTTTTACCGCGTCTATTCCAAAATAATAGATTCCCATAGCACAACTTGGCAACAGTGCAAGAATAACTAAATACATAATATTTTTTACACTCGACCCATCATGCAGATGGGGAGAAGAGCTTACCAGCAGTTTGCTTGTATCAGGTAGTTTTACATTCATATTCTTTTCGTTTGTCATTCCTGTTTCCTAAACCTACAAGTTAAAATTATATTATTTTTTATTAGCAATCACTTCTGCTTTGCCGCGTCTCATATGTTGAACTAAAGGCCTGAGCGCCGGACATACATAAGCACAAGAACCACATTCAATACAATCCATTACATTCGTATACTCTGCTAAATCAAAATTTTCACTCTCAATCATTAAGCTCAATGTACCGGCCATTAGAGACATAGGACAAACATCAACACAACGACCACAGCGAATGCATGGATGTGATGAGTACTGTGCGATTTCTTCCTTAGCTAACAGTAAAACACCGGACGCATTTTTCATTATGGGGACATCCAGAGAATACTGTGACATTCCCATCATCGGACCACCCAGAAGAATTTTAGCAGGCTGCTTATTGATTCCACCTACTAATTCTAAAACTTTACTTAAGGGAGTTCCGACTCTGAATTTCCAATTACCGGGATTACAAACAGTAGATCCGGTAACAGTTGTTACTCTTTCAATTAGAGGTATATTGTCTATCACAGCATCCCTTACAGCCGCAGCTGTACCTACATTCTGAACTACACAACCTACATCCATAGGTAATTTACCTGAAGGAACTTCCTTTCCAGTTATAGCATAAATTAACTGCTTTTCTGCACCTTGAGGATACCTAACACGCAGAGGAACAACAACAACATTTCTTTTCTCTGATTCAATAATTAATTTTTCAATTGCGTCAGATTTATTTTTTTCAATACCTATATATATTTTTTTAACATTCAGCACCTTAGCTAAAAGCTGTGCACCGGTTACAACTTTTTCCGGTTCTTCCAACATTAGTCTATGGTCCGCGGTTAAATAAGGCTCACATTCTGCTCCGTTCAGTATCAAGGTATCTATTTTTTTATCTGGAGGTGGAGATAGTTTGACAAAAGTGGGAAAAGCCGCTCCACCCATTCCTACAATACCGGCATTAGCAATTCTTTTATTGATGTCATCACCTGTAAGTTTATCCCAATTCGGATCATGCTTAACAGATACATCCCATTCATCATTTCCATCTGCTGTTATTTCAACAGCGTCCATATTAGTTCCAGAAGGCCCGGGCCATTCAACTGTTTTTACTTTACCGCTTGTAGGTGAATGCACAGGTGCAGAAACAAAACCTCCGCTCTCAGCCAGCATTTGCCCTTTTTTTACATTATCTCCGGTCTTTACCAACAATTTTGGAGGTGCTCCAATATGCTGATGAAGTATTACATAATATTTGTCGAGTAA
>CAZGAI010000125.1:0-8793 GCA_964523175.1 uncultured Victivallales bacterium
TTAATCTTCTAATTAATCCCTTTTCTTCCTCTATTGTAATAGTTCCTCTGATTATCTTTATTATATTTTTAGTTTACTTACAAAAAAAATATGAGCAGTCAACTGTTAGACAGAAAGTTTTTTCAACCATTCTGATACTTATAGTTATTAGTGTAAATATTTATGGGATATATAGTAGTAATAAGTTTCACAACAATATAGTAAAAACTCAGAGGTATCTAAATATTTATGGCAATACACCTGTGTCATCTATAGTCAGAGCTGCTTATAAGGTGTTTTTTTACAAAGACAGCAAGATTGAGCTGACAAAAAAAGACATAACTTTAGGGAGAGAATATGGATTCGTATTTCAGCCTGATAAACAATTCCCCTTTATTAAGGGAAAAATATACGCAGGAAAGACTAAAGATAGTTCTAAAGAATACATTAAACCTAATATAATTGTTTTTTTTGCGGAAAGTCTATCTGCAGTAAAACTTGGATGTTATAGTTCTAAATATAGTAATATAACACCAAGCATAGATAAGTTTGCTGAAGAATCTCTGATAATAAAAAAATATTATAATCATGTTTCTCCGACAGTGAGGGCAATAATCGGTCAGCTATGTTCTACATATCCTGAATTTGGGTATCATACCTGGAAGAGCTTTGACTTAAAAACTCCACCTTCATACAGTCTGCCGAAACTGCTAACGGAAGAAGGATATGATAATATTTACCTGAGTGCATCTGACCCCAATGCTACTTATCTTGAAGATCAACTAAGAAATATAGGTTACCAGAAAACTTATTTCAGTGATACCTTTGGAGAAAAATTTCTTAATGGAGAAGAAGGTATTCTGAACTCTTCTGATTTCAGCGATCACCAGATGATGCTGGGACTTATTAATTACCTGGAACTAAATAAAAACAGGAAGAATCCTTTTTTTATTACAATTTCGAATATAGAAACACATGTGAATCTGGATGTATCCAAGGACGGTTTTGTATACGATAATGGTAAATCTTCGGTTTTAAATACAACATTCAACTTTGATCATGCTTTTGGTTTGTTCTGGAGTTATTTTAAGAAGTCTAAGTATTATAACAATACAATAGTTGTTCTGACAGCCGATCACGCCCATTTTCCAAGCATGAAATTTGTTAAAATAGCAGGAAAAAAATTTCAAAAACTTTACTGTGATGAAATAGCCTTTGTTGTATATAATCCAATCAGTAAGGTTCATGGGAGTTTCTATGCTTATTCTTCAAGTATTGATTTTGCCCCTTCAATCGTCGAAATACTTGGATTTCAAAATAGGAAAAATTCCTTTATTGGACAATCTATTTTTAGCGATAGAAAATATAATAAGGGCGGGATTGGTATATTCAGAGATAAAATTTTTCTCATTGATAAAAAAGGTCTTAAGTCTTTTAGTTTAAAGGACACTTCAAATCCTAGAGTTAATAGCTTGTATAAGCTGATTCGCTATAGTCAACAGATACAAAATAGCAATCGCTTGTGGCATAATTAGAAGCTGCACGAAAAGTTTTTTTCTTGGCCACTTCTAATTAAGCCTGTCTGTAAAGCTCTTTTTAACCACTAAGAAAAAACTTTAATGTTCTTTTGTAAGGCATTGAAATTTATGAGCGGATCGACCAATGTCTTGACAGAAAAGGTCTGCAAAAGAAACAGGAAAGATTGCTTGATAAAAAATATTTTGAAAAGCAGACAGATCTTTTAAGTGTTGAATTTAAAGAATATGATATAGAGCAGTGTTCTGAATGCCTTGAGACAGGGAGACCGAGAATAACAGCCGAAGAAGCCGTTCGGCAGTAGAGTCTCTTATGTTTTCGCTGAAATATGTAGTTTAATTTCGGCAGACTCAGAAGGAGAGGTATTGAAGCTGTAAAATGCCTGGGAAAGTTATTGCATATAACTATCTGCACAAGATAAGAAAATTAACACGAACATTTCGGAAAACAGAAAGAATAATTAAGAAAACTAGGATAATGAAATGGAAAGAAGTTTAAATTACCCCTTTTCAGAAATGTTCTAGAGTCTGCCTTAAATAGTTCTCCAGGCTTAGTTCTCAGTGTTCTGTAAGCTGTTATCAGTTAGTTTCTCAGGCAAAACATAAATTTTTGATAAGGTTGCAGTTAAGCAACTGATCTTTGTTTACTGATAACTTTTTACTGCTCACTTTTGTCTGAAAAGGTCATTGGGACTCAGTTGAGGGTTGATAGTCGTTAGTTGATGGGAAAAAGTCTAATTCTTAAGGCTGTGGATTGGGGCTGGAATTCTTCCTGCAAAATCTATAAATTTCGATGACATACCAATATTGTTAACCTTCATTATTGTACTTTCGCCGAATAAACCGCCGAACGAAACAAAGTCTCCAGCCTCTTTTCCAGGTACGGGGATAATTCTGACTGCAGTAGTTTTTGAATTAATCATGCCTATCGCCATTTCATCAGCTATAATTGCAGCGAGAGTTTTCTCGTCAACTGAGCCTGGAATAGCTATCATGTCCAATCCTACGGAACAGACACTTGTCATAGCTTCAAGTTTTTCAAGAGTCAGTGTTCCATTTTTTACAGCATTGGCTAGTTCTGAATCTTCCATAACCGGTATAAAAGCGCCGCTTAGGCCTCCAACAGACTGGCTGGCAAAAGCACCTCCTTTTTTTACTGCGTCATTCAGCATGGCAATAATGGCGGTTGAACCTGGAGCACCAATAGCATCAAGCCCTAGAATTTTTATTATTTCGCCGATACTATCTCCTATTGTCGGGGTAGGGGCGAGAGAAAGGTCTACAACACCAAAGGGGATTTTTAAGCTCTGGGCCACCTTTCTTCCTATTAATTCACCGCAGCGTGTTACTCTGAAGGTTGCCTGTTTTATTGTATCTGCAAGATCATGCAGGCATAAATCTGTTTCTTTGTTTTTTTTAATTTTTCTTTCAAGTGCTCTTGCAATCACACCCGGCCCGCTTACACCTACATTTATTACTGCTTCAGCTTCACCCAAGCCATGAATAGCACCGGCCATAAAAGGATTATCACCGGGTTGGTTACAGAAAATAACAAGCTTGGCTGCCCCGAACCCATCGGATTCTATTGTAGATTCAGCGGTATCTTTGATTGTTTTGCCCAGCATCTTAACGGCATCCATATTAATGCCATACCTAGTCGAACCTGCATTAATGGATGAGCAGACTTTTTTTGTAAGTGTCAGTGCTTCAGGTATGGATTCAATGAGATTTCTATCAGCTTTACTTATCCCTTTTTCAACATTGGCTGAATATCCACCGATAATATCTATATTTACTGTATCTGCTGCAACATCAAGGGCCTTAGCTATTTTAACAAATTCATCTTTGCTAAAACCTGCGCCAACATGAGATATAGGTGTAACAGAAATCCTTTTATTTACAACTGGTATAGAGTATTTAGTAGCGAACCTATCACATGTCTCTACAAGGTTTCCAGCTAGGAGCTCTATCTTTTTTATTATATTACTACATGTAGAATCTATATTTCCGGTTCTGCAGTCGAGAAGGTTTATGCCCATCGTAACTGCGCGAACGTCAAGGTTTTCCTGTAATATCATATCAACTGTCTGCAAAATATGCTCAGTCCTAAACATAAGCTATCGTCCCCAATGTTAATTAAAAGTTTAACTTGAAACTTCATTTGTTGCTTTAAAAATATCCTGATGCTGCAATACTATTTTTAAATTGAATTCACCAGCCAAAGAATCCAGTTTCTTCCGGATATTATTTACAATTGCTCCGCTGTACATTTCAACAAAAAAAATCATAGTGTAATTATATTCTTTTGCTTCGGAGCATAAATTTATAATATTCATTTTATTATTAGAACAGAATGCTGAAATTTCAGAAACAAGACCTTTTCTGTTCTTTGCCCTTACTGTTAATACATAAATATTACTGTTGTTTTTTTGTGAAGGAATAAATATTTCAGTTTTATTTATATTCCAGGCGATTATTTCATGATTGTCTTCTTTTGAAAACGTTGAAAAACTTTCTGAAATGTTGTTTTCTACCTTTTTTGGAGTAAGTTCGTTTGGAAAAATGGCTGCAAGTATCATAGTAAAATAGCCACCCATAACAGTCTGGCTGAGGTCTTTTAAGTCTCCACCCATAATTTCTATGGATTTTGTTACATTTGCTATAATACCAATCTTATCTTTTGCTGTTACTGAAATGAATATATTATTGGACATAAAGATTCTTTCTTAAAACTTATTATCAATTATGTGTACAAAACCAGTTAATTTAGTTCAATTTTAAAAAAAAACACTTATATTATTTCTATTTGTGTAAATATATAGTTATTTTATGTATAGTTTTAAATCTTAAGAAAACAAAAGAGGATTTTTGCTTGATGAAATTCATTAAAATTTTAATGTTTATGGTATGTGTATTGGTCTACGGAAATGTTTTAACTGCTTTAGAGGTTGGAGATGATGCACCTCCTCTGGATATTGCCAGATGGATAAAAGGGCCTCCTGTAACTCTTTTTCCCAAAAGTAATGCGGATACTAAGGCATATGTTATCTTTTTTTGGTCTACCTGGAGCAATGTCAGTCCTAATTTAATGAACTTTATATCTAGAGAAAGTTATATATTTGCCAAAGATGGAGTTGTGTTTGCTGGAATAACCAAGGAAAGTCCAAATAGAGTAACAAGGTTTTTAAAAAAATTTCCGGATATAAACTTCAGTATAGGTATAGATAATCAAGCCGGGTCATATTCAGCTTATATGCAGGGAACTAAAGGTGTTCCTATGTTTTTTATTATTGGATCTGATAAAAAGTTGATTTGGAAAGGAAGTCCATTTGAAGCAAATAGAGTTTTAGTTCGGGTACTGGGTGGTACTTTTGATCTGGAAACGCAGGAGCAGATAGTTAAATACCGAGAAAAAATTCAAAAAGCTGCCCAGATGTTAGATAATAAGGATAAGATTTTTTATGCAAGGAAAATACTAAAGCTTGACCCGACAGACAGAATGGCAATGAATATAATTATCGACAGCTACATTATAAAGGGCAAGGAAAAAAGAGCTATAAATTTTATTTGTTCATCCAGAAAAAAAGCTGCTGGAAACAGATATATTCAAAGAGAACTGTTTTTTCTTGAACTGAGTATTGTCCGCAGTATGAACAATTCTACCGGGAAAAAATATCTGGCAGAACTAATGAGTAGCTACAATACTGTTTTTGGTAAAGATTCGAATGCATTAAATTCTCTGCTTATTATTGTTTTAAGAGATGTACCGTTATCTATAATACCGCTTGGGGATATGTTGATTATCAGTCAAAAAGCTGTAAAATTGGCTGAGGCCAACAATCAGGATAAAGAAAACCTAGGCTCATGCCTTCAGTCTCTCGCAAAAGTTTATTATTATATTGGCCAGTTAGATAAGGCTGTTTCTAAGCAGGAAAAGGCGATTGGGTTCATGGACAAAGTTAAAAAAGATGAGAAAGAAGCAGCTCAGTTAATGGTTACCTATTATAAAGAAGCGTTGAAACTGAATCAGCAATCAAAAACTAGTAATTAGGAAATAAATCTTTTCCAGAATGGGGAATTCAGGGTTATTGCATGGTATGGACATGCCTCAATGCAGCACATACATAAAACACATTTAGATCCCTGTATTTTGCATTGTTTTTTGTTTATGGTTATTGCCTTCTGGCTGCATGCTTCTACGCACAACCTGCACCTGACACAGCTTTTTTTGTCAATAGCAGGTCTACATTTTACGAAAAAAGTAATAAGAAAAAACAGCTTTTCCGGTATTTTAAATAAAAAGTCGGCTTTTGACTTTTTAGCTTTGGCGTTGATTATAGTATTCCAGGCATTACCTGTTCTTTCCACAAAATCTTTTCCGGCTACTCCATATCCAAGCTCAATGGCTGTTTTTAAAATATTTATTTCAGAATAGTTATATCCATATACTTCACATGCACAAGAATCAATTGCAACAGCATCACAACCAGCTAATATTGCACCAACATGCTTTACTTTGCCGGAATTTGGGCCGTCGCCTTCCATACAGTCAATTGCATCCATTATTACAAAATCAGGTTTTAAGCTGCCAAATAAACGGCCGATAAAATCAGACATTTTTCTAGGTGAAGGATAATGCCCATGGAAATTGCTTTTTGCATGTCCGACTATTAAACCATATGAATTTTTCACTGCACCGGTAACTTTTGTAAGAAGATGTGTTTTTAGTTTCGGCAGGGATATAACTGCATCAAAGTCATCAAGTTCTTTAAGAATTGGAATATGCTCAACTCCTGCAGCACCTTCAATGCAGATTGTCTTGAAGTTTTCAAAAGGTATCAGGTTCACTTTTTCCTCTTCGGCAACACTTTTCATTCCGGTTATTTCCCATAGTTTTTCCCACGAATGATTTCCTGCAGGACTGTCACCAAACGTAATATTTGTAATACCCTGTTCTTTTAAAATATGGATAATGGCCTTTACTATGTTCGGATGGGTTGTTGCAGCTGCTTCAGGAGCAACAGCAGTAAGCAAATTTGGTTTAATTAATATTTTTGCCCCAGGTTTAAATTGAGGGGGCAATCCGCCGGAAAAGCTGATAGCTTCTTTGATTTTAGTCTGAAGTTGGTCAATCTCGTAGGTTCGGCATGCTACTGCCGAGACTTTAGTTTTATTGTTAATCATTAACTATGCTCCGGTATAAAAACATTTAAATATGTTCAATAACAGTTATAAACTGTAATAAAAGAATAAACAGGTTTTCTGAAATTTTTTGATAAAAGATTAAATAATTTAAATATATACTTCGTTTTAGTATAACTATTGGTTATAATTATAAACTATAGTAATTATCTATATTTTTGATAAAAATATAGAACAGCAATGCAATAGTATGCAGCTATATCATCTTAAATGACTTAACCAACTATATGAGGTTGAAATTTATGAAAACCCAAAAAACATTTTTATGGCCTGTTTTTTGGGATTTCTTTATTCCAATACTTCTTTTGACTATAATAACGATTTTTTTCAGGGCTACAAATTGGGATTTAAAAATAGCTGGGTATTTTTTTGACTCTAACCTAGATCTAGGTTTTAGAGTAAAAGCCTATCCCTGGTATATCTTATATGAGTATGGAGTGTATCCGGCGTATATTTCAGTTGCCGCTGCCTGCCTTATTTTTTTAATAGGTTTTTTAAATAAGGCATTCAAAAGCTATAGGCTGCGATGCCTTTTTGTCATGCTGCTGTTTACAATTTCTCCGTATATCATTGTTAACCTTATTTTTAAAGATCACTGGGGACGGCCTAGACCTGTACAATGTGCTGAATTTAAAGGAAAGAACCAGTTTGTGAAAATCTGGACTCCCAACTTTAGTAATGTCAGTTGTAAATCTTTTCCAAGTGGGCATGCATCAGTGGCATTTTTTATGTTTTTCCCTTTTTTCATTTATAGGGCATTCCGTAAAAATAAAAAAGCTGTAATTTGGCTTCTAGTCGGACTTGTGTATGGTGGATTAATGAGTTATGGCAGAATGTATCAAGGAGGGCATTTTGCAAGCGATTGTCTATGGTCTGGTGGGTTTAACTACCTTACTGCATTAATACTGTATTATGCGCTTGGACTGAGAAGAGGCGCACTGAACTCGGTGAGGGAGTGATCAGTAATCGATTTGATTTCTGATTGAAGTGTAACAGAAGTCCACCTGTATTTTTTAATATTGCTCATTTTAAAAATATTTTAAAACATCTATATCGAATAACTTAATTAATTAAATGGAGTTTAAATTTATGACAACCGGAAAAAGATTTTCATGGCCTGTTTTTTGGGACTTTTTTATTCCCATACTCATTTTGGCTATTATTACGATATTATTCAGGTCGACCAACTGGGATTTAAAAATAGCCAGACATTTCTTTAAACCTGGAATTCGTTTAGGTTTTGGAATGGATGACTATCCTTGGTATATTATATATAAAGTCGGTGCTACTCCTGCTATAGTTTCTGTTTCTTTTGCCGGTTTCATTTTTGTGGTAGGTCTTTTCTATAAAGCATTTAAAAGTTATAGATTAAGGTGCCTTTTTGTTATTTTGCTGATGAGCATATCTCCCGGAATTATTGTCAATAGTATTTTTAAAGAGCACTGGGGTCGTCCCAGGCCAATAGGATGTGTTGAATTCAAGGGAACGCATCAGTTTAAAAAGGTCTGGACTCCTAATTTTAAAGATGCTGACCAGAGTCAATCATTTCCAAGCGGGCATGCTTCAATGGCCTTTTTTATGTTTTTCCCTTTTTTCCTTTACAGAGCTTACCGTAAAAATAAAAGGGCAATACTATGGCTTATTATTGGTTTGGTATATGGGGGGCTAATGAGTTATACCAGAATATATCAGGGAGGACATTTTACAAGCGATTGCCTATGGGCTGGTGGCTTTGATTACCTTACAGCAGTTGTACTGTATTATGCTCTTAGATTGAGAAAAGAAGCATTGAAATCCGTAAACCCGTAAATGAAATCACCCTTCTTCGCTCTTTCGAGCTACGCAGGGCAGGCCAAATCATCAAATGAAATCACCCAATCACCCGATCACTATATCTCTAAATGTAGAGAACTCTATTTTTGCTGTTAACATCGAAAATTTCTCTAAAAAATTTAATGAAGGACTGTTACTTGTTGCTTCTGCAATGCAAAAGGATATACTACGTTTTAAATTTGAAAAAGACAGGCATAGAAAGTTAATATCAGCTTTGCTTTTACGTTATATGGTAAAAAACTTT
>CAZGAI010000126.1:0-8718 GCA_964523175.1 uncultured Victivallales bacterium
CAAAGTTGCCTCAAAAAAGTTGTAATTTTAGGCGGCTTGCGACGAAGTCGCCTACTTTAGCAGTCAGGGACTTTTCGGTTAGGCTTTTAAACTTGAATCAGTGAAAAAACAAAAAGGGAAGGAACAAAAAATGAAAAAAATAATAACATTAAGTGTGTTTCTCGGCGCAGTATTTATTTGGTCATTAGTTGCATCAGCTTCAGAGGTACCATTTAGTATTACAATAGATTTTCAAAAAATCCTCAGTACTAATCTATCAATAGTACCGACATCACTTGAAGTAAGCGCCCCTATACTCACAGGAGACATAGCAGTTAGAGACATAACAGCCAAAACAATTGGTAACAACAAGATAATAACAATTACTGGTAAGGTCATCTCTACAGGCGGCGGCAACGTTGAATCTGCAGTTCTTTTCAAGCCAGTAAAATTTAATGTTATTGATAGCAGTACTAAAACTGAAAAAGATGGGCAGTTATCCTTTGAACTATATGATCCATTCTACAATGGAGTTCCTAATCAAAACTTCGTGCATATGAACATTTACATTTCTTATATAAACCTCCCGTGTAAGCCGTATTACGCTGGAATACAGCCGCAGGATAAGATACCTGTGACACTGAACAACGCAGGCTTAAACGTAACAACGATCCTAGAATTAAAAAAAGTTTCCAACAACAACATATAAATGTCTTGTCAAGTCAGTACGCCTCCCGGATTTATAAGTTGCTCGTGATTGTAGCCAAAAGGAATATAAAACCGACAGGGTTATTCATTAAAAGTTGGCAGAATTTGCCTGGACGGGTTTGTTGAATGAATCAAGCCTAGTTATGTATTCCTCCCGCCTGACATAACTGTCTTTCGGTCTTGGCATCTGGAAGAAATGGTAGACAGCCTCAAATGAATCCATGAACTTTGAGGCTGTCTCCTATTTTAATTTCAAAAGAAAGGAAAGAAAAAAGTGCAGAACACTAAACAGCCAACTGAAAAATTTCGACCGGATTGCTGTACAAAACTAAAGCTCTACCACAAGCCTGTCGCTTCGCCCCTCGGCTTCCAACGCGTCGAGGGTAAGGAAATCTCGCACACCATCGAAGCACCGCCATTCGGCGCATCCTAAGACCCCCCACCTCTAACCACCTCGCTCCCATCACCCCAACCCCCTCGTTACCGTTTGGGAGGACAGAATAAAGTGCTCATTACTAAACAGCTAACCAAATTCTTTTCATCATGGTGAACTTTTCCTCTTGAAATATTTTATATTATTTTATTTCTACAAGCTCTAGGTCAAAGACCAGTGGTTTACCGGCAAGATGGTGATTTGCATCTAATGTTACACTTTCATCTGCTACTTTAGTAACGGTAACTACCATTATTTGTCCGTTCTGCTGACGCAGTTGGAGTTTATGGCCTTCTTCAGGTTTAATATCTTCAGGGAATTGGGCTTTGGGAATTTCAAGTATCATATCTGCACGGTGTTGGCCGTAAGCTTCGTCTACAGGTATATTAATAGTTTTTTTCTCTTTAACTGCCATTCCTGTAACGCCGGTATCGAAACCCTTTATAACTTGTCCACCACCAATTTTAAACTCAAGTGGATCACGGCCTGCTGAGCTGTCAAAGACAGTTCCGTCTTCAAGTTTTCCTGTATAATGTACTTTTACTGTATCTCCGGATTTTACCTGTATCATTTTAGTTCCTCATTATATTTTTAATAATAATTCTCAAAATCGCAAAGCGTTACGAGTAAACCTTCAGGTGAAAATATCAAGAGAAACTTGTTTTTTTTATAAAATATTATTAACCACAGATAAATTTTTTCAGTCTTTACTTATCTTCTTTTTCTGTTTCTCCGTGTCCGTCCATAATATCAAAAGATGGTTTTCCTGTTATAGCGCACAGTATTTCGCTGCTTACAGGCGGACATCCGGAAACTATTTTACAGCTGTTTTTATGTGCTGAAGTGCAATTGCCTATGCAGAGTGTTCCCTCCGGTATATTTTTAAGTCCTTTACCTATTGCTAGACTTAAAGGTGTTTCCGCTGAAAAATAATCAGATATATTTTTACCGTAGCGCTTCAAAAAAAGAAAGAGTGAGGACTGACAGGCGCTGCAGGAATTTACATCAAATATATTAATATTAGGATATTCTAAAGTCAGGTTATTTGGAGGAGGGGCAAATGGGGAAATAAGGTCTTTCCAGTTTTTAGGCTGTATTTCAATTTCTGACACATCTATTGTGCCGAAACCGCGTTCTGAAGCAATTTTCAAGTGAGGGATGTCCTGAGGGTCTTTTCCCATCAGAGTGCAGGCCGCTGCATCTGCCGCATATACATCTGAACAAACTAGGACTGTATTCATAGGTTTAGGTGAACCTGCGCTTGGCCCGAGCCCTTCCATGCATATTGTTCCGTCAATTATCGAGAGATGAGGTTTAAGTATAGATGACATATCTGCGATAGCAATATCAATAGGTTTTTCATCGGAACCCTTAACAGGAGGAAGCATGTGCAGGGTTACTTTGCTTCGCCGCCACAAACAGCCTTTCATGTTTTTTAAAGCCAAAGTTACACCTGTATGCATATGAGTTTTCATTACCGGAATAGATACAATTATATCATATTCAAAAACTTCCGGGCAGACTTTTATTGATTTGAGAGCAATACCTCCGGGGATCTTGATATTATGATATTTTCTTTCATCCATATCAATTAATTTACAATTTCTCTCTTTTGCTACTTTGGATATTCCGGTAATATCAAATGCTTCCATAGTATTAACACCGGAGATAGGGCTTTCTCCGATTGCAACTGTCGCTCCGGCTTCCCGAAAGGCATCGATTGCAGCAGCAACTACCTGAGGATGTGTAGTTATTCCTTTGTCAAATGTAGCTATTCTACCTGCATTGGGTTTTAGTAGAACTTTTTTGTTTTTAGCTGTCGAAAGGTCTAAGTTTGATAATGCAGTACGTGTATTTTTATAAGCACCACTCCCATTAGCTATATAAACTGTGGGTTTGGCGTTTTTTTGTCCAAAATAGTTTATTTTTAAATGATCCAGATTCATAATAGTTAAATTCCAAATAATAATTATCAAATCACAAATAAATTCCAAAATCCATTTTTTTGTCCACTAATTTCGCGAATTAGCACGAATTATTTTTTATAAATTTTATAAAAGGTTTTACTAAAAAAACTCTTATTGGTTTTTGTGAAAAATTAATAATTTTTTAGTGTAATTGGTGGATAAAAAAAGAATTAACAATTGTTTGATCCCTTGTTATTCAAACTTATCTTGCAATGAAGATAAGTCTATATATTATATACATAAAATTTACAAATAAAACATAAAATCAGGAAATAGTATAATGGATTTATTTGAAGCAATTGAAAAACGGCATAGTTACCGTGGAGCATTTCAGGATAAACCTGTTTTGAAAGAAGATTTGATTAAAATAGTAGATGCTGGTCTTAAAGCACCAACAGGTAAAAATCAGCAGACAACAGAATTTGTTGTTGTAGACGATGCTCAACTAGTAAAACAAATTGCAGTTATGCATGAGCTTAACAAAGCTGTACAGCAGGCAAAAGCATTTATTGTATGTGCAATCGATAAAGAACCTGAATCCATTTACGGTCCTTTCTCTTTTCAGTTGGAAGATTGTTCTGCTGCGGTCGAAAATATGCTTCTGGCTATAACGGCATTGGGATATGCATCAGTATGGATTGACGGGTGGCTTCGGGTAGAAGGCAGAGCAGAAAAAATAGCAGCACTGCTAAATTTGCCGGATAACAAAAAAGTGCAGGTACTGCTTCCGATTGGCATTCCTGAAGAGATTAAAAGTCAGCCTAAAAAAAAATCTTTTGATGAACGTGTTTGGTTTAATAGGTATTCTTAGTAGATATAACTCTATAATAAGAAGCTCAATTGAATCTAAACATTTGAAAGGGATAGTTATGAGAATAACTTTTTTAGGAACCGGTGCGGCTCAAGGTGTACCACCGACCTTTTCAAGAAATAGATTTTTTGAATATATCCGAAAAACCAAGGGTAAAGAACTTCGTTCTAAAGCTGCGCTGAGGCTTGGTAAATATTCTCAGGTTGATTTTGGACCTGACTCTAATTGGCAGAATATTATAAATGATCTGGATATGTATGATGTTAGGAATATCTTTATTACCCATTCACACTCTGACCATTTAAGTTGTTCTGAGCTATTTGATGTATATAAGATGTCCTGTGAAGTCTCGGCTGACTGTAATCCTGAACCCATAAACTTATATTTAAGTAAACCTGCTGCAGACTGGGTATATAATTCATTTCTTCCGACTGTACATATGAAACCCTTAAAAGATAGAATAATTGCTCATTCACTCGATTATTTTCAGTCATATGAATGTCAGGATATAGCCTTTGATACAGTTAAAGGTTTCCATAAGGCTTATGGTGATAATGAATTTTCTATAAATTATCTTTTTAGAAAAAATAATAAAAGTCTGCTTTATGCTGTGGATACAGGGTATTACAGTGACGAAACTTTTGCATATCTCCAAAATAAAAAGGTAGATATAGTTATTATGGAATGTACGTTTGGTGATAATTATAGCAAAGGTAATGTCGGAGATGGGCATCTAAACTTTAAAACATTTAATGCTCAGATTGAAAGACTTGCTAATATAGGATTTCTATCAGAAAAGACACCTGTTTACATTACGCATGTTTCACCGACAGTAGAGCATAAGTTTTATGAGTTTCAGGCTATACTTGATAGATATGATTTTAATTTTATCTTGGCGTATGACGGGTTGACTTTTGACTATTGCTAAGATTATATATCATATATAGAGGACTCATATACTTCAGGCAAAGCCGGAGATTTACCAATTTACTATTATAAAATATCTAGCATTTCATAGCATCTTTCAAAGTATACATATTATTTAGTACAGCGCAGGCAGCGTCAACTAACGGCATCATCATAGCTGCCCCGGTTCCTTCACCAAGTCGGAAGTTCAGATCAAGGTAGGCCTTCTTTTTTAGTTTTTTTAACATTAGAATATGTCCTGGTTCAACACTTTTATGAGATGCCAAAATAAAATCAATACTGCTTGGGCATAACAATTGTGCAAGCAGGGCAGATGATGTTGATATAAAACCGTCTATAATAACTGGAATCCTTTTAGCGGCAGCTCCGAGAATAAAACCTGCCATTGCCCCGATTTCATATCCTCCTACTTTTTGCAGAATATGTATTCCATCACCGGGATCAGGTTTGTTAATATATAATGCCTGCTTTATTACTGCAATTTTATGCTGGAAAGTTTCATTATCAATGCCGGTTCCACGTCCTGTAACTTTTTCAGGATCACAACTGCTTACAGCACATAAAACAGCTGCAGCGCTGGTTGTATTTCCAATACCCACTTCTCCAAGCGCAAAGATATCATTCATAATGGATAGTTCGTTCGCTATTTCTATACCGGTTACAAGTGATTTCTCTGCCTGCTCATAACTCATTGCAGGTCCTTTAATAAAATTTTCAGTTCCGTTACCAACCCTTTTACTAATAAAATTCTTTGCGGCAGGATAATGAACTTGGGATACTGTTCCTACGTCAGCTACGGCTACTTTACTTTGTACAGTATCTGCAATAACATTGATGCCGGCGCCACCTTTTATCATTGTAGAAACCATTAAATTAGTTATCTCCTGAGGATATGCACTTACACCTTCTTCAGCCACACCATGATCAGCAGCCATAACTACACAGGTTTTTCTTTTAAAAAAGGGATGAATGTCACCTTTTATTCCGGCTAATTCCTGAGCTAAATCCATTATCCTGCCAAGTGCCCATTTCGGCATTGCCAGGGACTCTAGATGCTGTTTTGCTTTTAATGCTGTTTCTTTATTAGAACATTCAATCTGATTAGTTGTGCTTTCAATTAAATTCATCAATAATAACTTCCATTTATTTTGAGTTACTAATAAAAAAGGATTCTGGCAGATAAAATATCTGCCAGAATCCTTTACCATAAGAGTCTGTTTATAAAAATTCAGCAGGTCTTCTGACTCCGGGTCATTCCTAAAATCAAAGTCTTCCCATTCAAGTTGTATCTTAAACAGTGACTTATACTATGGTTTCATGTTTAAATTTAAAGCAAAGTATTTAAATCAATTTCAAGTCGCCGTCACAGCTGCGGGACAGTCACGGATTTTAACCGTATTCACTTATACTGAATTTTTTCTATTATTAATAATAAAAGAATATAATGTTGTTGTCAACAATCTTAATTATTTTTTACAGATTTTATCCTAAATATAGCAGAAAAAATACAATGGGAGAAACTAAAAAATCTAAAGTCTGCTGTCTACTGTCTAAACATGCACTAAAACTCTATACCTTTTTGAGCGGAAATACCCTGTTTAAATGGGTGTTTATGGACATTGATGACAGAAACCAGATCAGCAAATTCCTTGATATCTTCCGGGGCGTTTCGACCGGTTAAAATTACATGAAGCCATTTATTTCTTTTTTTTAACGTTTCTATTACATCATTAGAATCAATATGTTTATAGTGCATTGCTATATTAATTTCATCTATTATAATTAGGTCATAATCAGAGTTCAAAATATTTTTTTTAGCGAAACACCAGGCTTTTTGACATTCATCAATAACTTTTTGTTTGTTTTTTTCTTCCCGGGTAAAACCACTGCCAAAAGATCTATAGTCTACTGGAAGAGAATACATTTCTATAACACGTTTTTCTCCCGGTGTCCATTTGCCTTTAAAAAACTGTACAATTAATATTTTCCATCCCCATCCAAGAGCTCTCAAAGCAACACCTAATGACGCAGTTGTCTTTCCCTTGCCATCTCCTGTATTTACTAAAACCAAACCATGCCTTGTTTCTTTTTCTGTCATATTATATCCATAAAATTTAAATTATTCTGAACTAATTTGATTTAATATAAAATTAACATATATTAAAAAAAAATCAAAGGAATAAGTGTGATATCACTTAATAGGGAAAACGGTGAAAATCCGTTGTGGACCCGCCGCTGTAATCGGGGATGAAAGCTGAATATTACCACTGTTAGCTTTATAAAGTTAATGGGAAGGTTTAGCGAGTAAGTTGATCCGAAAACCAGAAGACCTACTTATATCCTTATCTATTTTTACCACGGTAAAGTAAAAGTAGAAAAAGCAGAAGATGAAAAACGCTATCTTCGATAATATTGTTTTATCGATGTTAGCGTTTTTTTTTAATAGAAACAATAGGCTCAGAGAATCTAAATGAATTCATTTCCGGTTAATTTAATTTTAGAAAATAAAACCTGCCTTGTTGTAGGGGGCGGAAAGACCGCTGCAAGAAAAATAAAGTATTTACTGACAGCAAATACTCAGATAAAAGTTGTTTCGACTAAATTTATTAAGGAAATAGTTTCTTTATCAAATAATAAGAATGTTGAGTTGTACGCTAAAAAATATACCAATGATGATATGAATGGAATTTTTTTAGTATATGCAGCAACAAATAATAATAATTTAAATAGGCAAGTAATGGAATACGCACATCAGATGGGTATTATCTGCGGTGGAGTAGATACAAACGGGCCATCTGGGAATTTTATAACTCCGGCATCAATAAGTTATAATAAAACAATTTTTTCAGTTTCTACCAATGGAAAGCATTGTACCAAAGCAAAGTTTATTAAAAATCTATTAGCTGATTATATGATGTCAATTAAAACACCTGAGATATTTGTTATTGGAATTGATCATAATAACATCTCTTTTGATAAACTTGAAACGGTACAGAAAGCGGCATATCATTCAGATATCAACATTGAGGAATGGCTCAATAAATTAAGTGGGATATATGAGTTCAGTATTCTAAAAACATGTAACAGGCTTGAAATAGTTACATTAATGAATGATGAAACAGGATTAATAGAAATTATAAAAAGTCTGCCTGGATTTAATGAGGTTGAATCTGACTCTATTTATGTTTACAAAGGATTTGATGCCTTCAAATATTTATGTACCTTGGTTTCAGGTATTAATTCTCAAATAGTTGGCGAAAATCACATAATATTTCAATTCAAAAAAGCCTTGATTGACGAAACACTTACAAATCAGTCTAAGATACTAATTTCAATATCAAATCTTGTCTTACAAGTCTCAAAAATAATTAGAATTTCATTATTAAATGAGCTTCATTTGATAGATATTGAAGAAATATTTATGAATAATGTAAAAGAAAGAATCTCATCTTTGAATACTCTTAAGGTACTTGTTGCAGGTTCCGGTGATATGGGGCAAAGTCTTGTTTCAGTGTTTGCAAAAGCCGGCTGCGATACAACCTGCTTATACCATAAAATAAAACCGAAAAACTTATACTCCCTAAAAAATGTAACAGTTGAAAAATTGTCAGATTTAAAAAAATATTTATATCAAACTGATATTTTTATAAGCTCACTTTCGATTAAGGGGGCTTACTTTAATGAAGAAGATTTACCACTTTTTGAAAGTTGTAAAATTATTTTTGATGTCGGGATACCTCGAAATATATCTTGTGAATTAGAAAATAAGTTTACAACTCAGGAATATATACACTTTTCTTCTCTGAAAGGTCAAATTAAAGAGAAAAATATTGAAAGAGACGAATTAATTTATGAAGCACACAAATTAGTTGATAATTTTCAAGAAAAATATA
>CAZGAI010000127.1:0-8702 GCA_964523175.1 uncultured Victivallales bacterium
TTTTAATACCGGTTTATAGATTTCTTCTATATACCGGTCAGCCGTTTCTTCCCATAAAAATCTTGTATTAAATGCATTTTTTTGGATATGCCTGAACGTTTTATTAGCGTTGAAAAACAATTTTTTGGCTTTTTTTACTGATGCTATAAAATTTATTAAGACTTCTTCTCTGGTTTTTCCATCAAAACCAAAACCATTTGCTGCTTTTTCTGTTACGGCAGGGTATGGTTTTACCGTATCTTTTAACCCTCCGGTCAATCTTGCCAATGGAAGAGTAGCATTACTCATTGATTCAAGCTGAGTGATTCCGCAGGGTTCAAATAAACTTGGCATAAGGAATACATCGCAACCTAGACTGATTTGTTTTGCTTTGGTTTTATCAAAGGCAATTTTATAAGAGTAGTTGTCACGGTGGTAACTTCTTATAAAGTATTCATACTGTGGAAGTCCTGTTGCTAAAATTGTAATATTGACATCTTTTATATCTAACAAATGTTCAAGAATACTTTTGTTATCTAATCTTTCCATCAATAATAAAAACTTCTGTTCGACGGCCCGACCGACAAATCCAAGCAGAAATCCGTCTGGGTTTTTGAACTCTTTACTTATTTCTTTTTTAGCCTGCTGTTTTTCTTTTATTATTTTAAAAAAATTATTGCTGGTATTTTTGATTTTATAGTCGAAGCCATTTAAGATGCCTTTGAGTTTATTTTGTCTGGATTTTTTTAATATAATTTTTTCAAGCCCTTTGCCCCCTTCAAAAAATCCATCTTTATTATCTTTTTTCATTATGTCTTCACAATAAGTCTTACTTACAGTATTAACCATATCGGCAAGTTGGATCCCTAAACCTAATGCGTTTACGCTTTTTCTGCTTTCTGCTTCAGGGGGATTAAGAAATTTCATTCCAATTTTCTTTGACAGTAATATTTTCTCAATATCCCAGCCTCGAATTGTGCCAGTTCCAATTATTCCCTGATATGCGATGTTATGGATTGTTAAAACTTTTTTTGGTTTTAGGCCTTTCATTTCCATATCAGCGAAAAGGTAACCGAGAACCCAGTCATTAATATGGACTATATCAGGCTGTCTCTTTTCTATCAGCTCTATACAGGCATGACAGAAAAATGAAAACCTTAATATATCGTCATAATGAGGAATATGTAGAGAATTAACGTAGGGTTGAGAGTAAGAAGTTAAAGAAGATAATGAAGATATTCCTGAGATATCACAAAGGAATTGGGGCGGTGAAGATAAAAGAGACTCTTTTACAGTGTTTGTTAATGCTTCAAGAAGAAATAAACATGATAAAACACTGCAGAAACTACCTCCAAAGTATTTACTATTATCTAAAAAATAGACAGGGACCTCTTCAAGTTTTCCATTAAAGACAGTAATTTTTTCATTATCTCCATGAAAGGAAACGTCATACTCATAGAACCTGTCTTTTATATATTTTGAATCAATTACATTGTAATAAGGTGTAACTATTTCAACATCTATACCCTGTTTTTTTAAGGCTATGGGGAGTTCGCCAGCCACATCCGCGACACCACCTGCCATCGAGAATGGTTTGCATTCAGCCGCAATATACATAACCTTCATAACATTACCCCCGACATGTTTACTTAAAGTGAATTGGTACTTTGCTTCAACTATCTAAAAACAATAATATCATATTACCCGTTAAAAGAAAATAGCAAAACAGGTTTAAGGTATAATATATATTATATGTTACGGGACTAAAATACACTACTGCCTGGGTTAAATATTATATAATCCCAGAATATTTGGCCAAAGCGATCCTGAAACTCAGCCTTCATACCTTTTAACCCAGGCCTATCACCCTCGCTATCATTTTTTATATCAACATTTGACAGGTTAGAAGAATTTATTCCTTTACCAGGATCAACATTGTTATAAAGAGGTTGCCAGTTGTCCTCATCCTGATAAGAATAAATATTTATTGGAATATCAATTGGATTAGCTTTTGCTGTTGCTTTTGAATTCCATTCAATTGAAACTAGCATTGTATCTATTGCCTGTACTCTATCCATATTTATTCTTTTTGTAAAGGTATTATTGGAATAACCTGTCAGTGGAATAAGTTTAAAATCCATTTCTCTATCGTTTAATGTAAGTAATGTCACATGATACAGGCCACCGGCATTTTCTGAAGCATTTTTGATTATACCTCCAGTGGAACCAACAACTAAATATCTGATTCCGTCCGTTGTCCCTTCGTCCTGATTGTAATGATAATGGCCTGCTATAACAGCCATAACGGAATATTTTCTTAAAAGATTATGTACCTTTTTCCAGCAAGTCCAGTTATACCACATCGGCTGATGAACAAGTACAATTATCCCTTTAGAGGAAGATGCGTTTTGAAGATCGCGTTGAAGCCATTTAAATTGATTATTAAGAACTTTATCCATAAAAATATTACCCCAGCGTGGGTCAGTCCTTAGGTTATCTTCAGAGAATAAACAGATAAAATGGTATCCTCCATAGTTAAAACTATAGTATAATTTATCCGGTGATATTTTTGAACCTCTTTTTGCATATTCATTCTTTACAAGTTCCAGAAACAGCTTCTCTTTACTGCGATTTGTTGTGCCAGGTGTATAGTCGTCCGGGGGATTTACATCATGATCTCCGGCTGTAATATACCACGGAACGGTTTTTGAATTGTACTTTATACTGTTTAAATATCCAACAGCCTGTTTAAAATCAGCTCTTATTTCCTTATTGGTTTTTGAACTCTCAACAAGATCACCAACATGTAGTACTAAAGCAGGTTCATATTCAGCTATAGTTTTACATCCATTCTGTAATACCTCATAAGATTTAGCCAAGTCTGCAGACCCTGTCTGATCCCCAATAATTCCAATTTTCAACTGCGCTAATACAATTAACGGGGTTAATAATAAAGTAACAACAAATATAAAAAATAGTTTTTTAGGCATCAATTAATTCTCCTTATTCAATGAACAAAAAAACGTTATCTTTAACCTTATAAAAAGTTAAAGATAACGTTTTTTATCTTTTATAACTTATATGCTATTTTTGTCCTCGGAAATAAGCATATACAAAATATAAGCAGGTCTTCTGACTTTCGGATCGTGTTACTTGCCAATATCTTCCCATAGGTAATATCTATAGTGATTCATCTGACTTTCATACTCAGTTACAGCGGTGGGTCGTTTTCCCTATTAAGTACACATTGTACGCTTATAAACTCTTAATATAAGACTAATTCATATACTTGCTTTTTTCAAGTTTAAGAATTATGGAATAGTAAAATCTATTATAACTTTCAAAATACCTTTTTGAGCAGATTTTTTAAAAGCTTCAAGCGATTTTTCCACAGGATAAGTGGAGGTAATGAGTCTATCCAATGGTATATCAGGATAGTTTTTCATGATAACCCATCCGTCTTTGAACAGTCCACATCTGGAACCGATAACTGAAATTTCATCAACGACAATCTTTGTCATATTTATTGGCTTTTGGTCAGCAACAGTTGATTTCAATATTATTTTCCCTCGAGGCCTGGACATGTTTATTGCTGTATTAAAACCACTTGATGTACCGGTTGCTTCTACTACAATATCTGCAGGAGAGGTACTGTTTATGTCAGTAGAAGTTTTAAGTTTATTCCATAAAGACAGCTCAAGTTTGTCTTTATGGTGGCCGACAAGCGTAACATCGTTGAATGCCGTAGTTAAAACCCATGAACATAATATTCCAAGTTTTCCATCGCCGAGAACTAATACTTTCTCTTTGCCGGTGATAGTGGATTTTAATTGTTCCAGAATTTCGCAGGCTGCAGAGAGCGGTTCAATAAATACGGCTTTGTTGTCAGGTATATCTGCTGGGATTTCGACTAAACAGTCAATAGGGATTTTACAATAATCAGCCATACAGCCGTTAGCATTAAAAATTCCCAGAGTTGTTCTATTCGGGCAATGTCTGCCGAGCTTTTGTCTGCACCATTCACATTTGCCGCAGGAAAAGTTAATTTCACCTGTAACGCGTTTACCAAGCCATTCAGTGTTGCTGCATTCTTCTACAATACCGATAAATTCATGCCCAAGGATACCGTTAAATCCCGTATATCCTTTAATTATTTCCAAATCGGTATTGCATATGCCTGCCTTTAAAACTTTTACAACCGCCCAACCTTTTTGGAGAAGAGGTTTTGCATAGTCACTATTATACTCTAACTTGCTAGTAAATGTGATTGCCCGCATAGTTTTTTATTGTCTTTCGCCTGTTGTCTGTGACCTCCAGTCTATGCTCTCCGAGCTTCGCCTCGGCACAGCTGCCCTCTGCCCTCTGCCCTCTGCCCTCTGCCCTCTGCCCTCTGCTCTCTGCCCTCAGGCTTACAGCAGGAAAATATTATGTTCGGAACATTTTTCTTTCATACCGTCAGGCCAGATGCTTGACTGTATCTCGCCGATGTGCGCCTTTCTTAAATATAGCATGCAAAGTCTGGACTGACCGATACCTCCGCCAATTGCAGAAGTCAGTTCGCCGTTCAGTAGACGTTTATGAAACAGCAGCTCTTTCTTTTGGCTGCAGTCTCTTATATCCAACTGTTTCAACAATGCTTCTTTATCTACTCTTATGCCCATTGATGAAAGTTCAAATGAAGTATCAAAAACCGGATTATATACAAGAATATCGCCGTTTAATCCGTGGTATCCGTCTTTTGTAGGAGTTGACCAGTCGTCATAATCCGGGGCACGGCCGTCATGAGGTTTGCCGTTTCTTAAATCATTACCTATTCCAATTAAGAAAACAGCTCCATGTTTTTTACAGATTGCTTTTTCTCTTTCTTTAGGAGTTAGTTCGGGATACTCTCTTTCAATATCTTCTGTATGAAGAAATGTGATTTTTTCTGGCAGGAAAGGTTTTAATGACGGATAGATATAGCTAATGTATTTTTCAGTCCTTCGGATGACATCATATATTCTCAAAACCGTTTCTTTAAGAAAATCAATATTTTTCTGTTTTTTTGTAATGATTTTTTCCCAGTCCCATTGGTCTACATAAAGTGAATGTATGTTGTCAAGGTCTTCATCAGCCCTGATGGCGTTCATATCTGTATAAAGGCCTTCACCTGTTTTTAAGTTTAAATCAGCCAGCATGACACGTTTCCATTTTGCAAGCGAATGGACTATTTCTGCTTTTTCTTCATTTAAAGCTTTCATATGGAATGATACAGGCCGTTCAATGCCGTTAAGCTCATCGTTAAGCCCGGTGCCGGTTTTTACAAATAGAGGAGCTGTAACTCTAATTAAATTAAGCTCAAATGCCAGGTTTGTCTGAAAAAATTCTTTAATAAGGCGAATTGCTTTTTCTGTATCTCTTACACTTAATTTTCGTTTGTAATCTTGTGGAATGTATAAACTGTAGTTTGTACTCATTATAATATTTCCCTGTTTAGTAGATTTCTTTTGCCGTTTTTTTGCAGTATGAAATCTAGTAACTTTTTTCATTTTATCAAATAAAGAATCGAGGAGATATATTTATTTACTTAAAAATATCTATTGATAATGTGAAAAATCTGAAGATTTTTATAAATCGTTGTTTATTTCAATTAAGTTAATGATTATGGTAATGAAACAAATCATAAATCTTAAATCATAAATCAGAAATTTATTAGATGTTTACCGGACTTATTGAAACAATTGGAACATTGAAAAGCAGAGAACTCAAAGGTGAAGAGGGTATACTTGAAATACTTCCAGTAAAATCTTTCAGCGGTTTGCTGTTTGGAGAAAGTATTGCCGTTAACGGAACATGTTTGACACTTTCTTCTTTACCTTCCGATAATAGTGAACCTCTGTCATTCAATGTATTGGCCGAATCATTTAAAATAACTAATTTGGGGACTGTAGGTATAGGCAGTACCGTTAATATGGAACGTGCTCTTGCAGTAGGTGACCGTTTGGGCGGACACATGGTACAGGGACATGTAGATGGTGTCGGTAAAATTCTTGAATGGAAAACAGTGGGGCGGGATCAAATATTAAAGATCGAGTATCCTGAAGAATTGACGACGTACTTTGTTGAGAAGGGGAGTATAGCACTGGATGGTGTTTCATTAACAATAGTAGACCTAAATGATACATCTTTGAACGTTCACTTAATACCTACGACATTAGATGAAACCTGTCTTGGTGATAGGAACGTCGGCGATCTAATAAATATTGAAACAGATGTTATTGGGAAATATGTCAATAAATTCCTATCTGAGAGAGATAAAAATTCTTCAAATGTTACAATGTCTTCATTAATTGAAGCAGGTTGGTAGATGAGGTGATTCTTACTTGCTTTATCCTTCAGGAGAAACAATATAACTTGGCTTATTATTGTGAAATGCAACTACTAAATTATTAGCCTTTTTTGTATATCCTTCTGTTAATCTGACTTCAAAAATTAGAGGTTCAGCCACTGTAACTGAAAAGAATAAAAGAGCTGCTATAAATAATTTCTTCATGTTTTAGATCTCATATTTATATTAAAGGAAGGTTTGCTTTATGAACAAATAAATAACATGTATTGCTTTTTTTATCAGCATTATAGCAACTTCAATTGCCGGAGAACTCTGGACATCCGGAACCTTCGAAATCCATATGCTTGATGTTGGTCAGGGGATGTGTCAACTTGTAATATCTCCCAGTGGTAAAACTCTGCTGATGGATATTCCTGAACACAACTGGAATAGTTCAAAATCCGGAACAGGTGTGAAATTGTTATAAAAACTGTCGATGGTAAAAACTACACTGTTAACGGTAAATCCTTTAAAATATATCCGAATACGGCTGCTGAAAAAGATGGTGGATTTCTGGGAATATCGTGGTTATAGGTTCCAATCTCTTTATTGATTTCCTCTGGTTCCGTGCTAATAACTTACTAAAGCAGGTTGTAATAATTACTATCAAATATATCTTTTATATGTTATCTTTTAAGGTGTTTTTAACTATTTGGATTATAAAAGATTAGAAATAAGGAGCAAGAATTATGACTGCTATATTTGATGTTTGTGCAAGAGAAATTTTAGATTCAAGAGGAAACCCTACTATTGAGGTTGATGTTGTTCTAGACTCAGGTGCTGCCGGGACTGCTGCTGTTCCATCCGGAGCTTCAACAGGAGAACATGAAGCTGTTGAATTGCGTGATGGTGATAAATCACGTTTTCTTGGAAAAGGTGTTCTTAAGGCTGTTGAAAATGTTAATGAAAGAATTTTTCCTGAAATAGAAGGTATGGATGCTCTTGATCAGGTGGCTATTGATAGGGCCATGATCGAGCTTGATGGATCAAAGAATAAAGGGAATCTTGGCGCAAATGCTATTCTAGGTGTATCCCTAGCGGTTGCTAAAGCTGCAGCCAATGCGCTTGAAATACCTCTCTATAGGTATATTGGCGGAGTAAACGCCAAGTGTCTACCTGTTCCTATGATGAATATTATCAACGGCGGAGCACATTCCGATGCTCCTATAGATTTTCAGGAGTTTATGATTAGACCTGTAGGTGCCCCTTCCTTCCGTGAAGGACTTCGTATGGGAACTGAAGTTTTCCACGCTCTTAAAGCTGTTCTTCATGCCCGTGGCTTAAACACAGCTGTAGGTGACGAGGGTGGATTTGCCCCTAACTTAGACGGTGTTGAAGATGCTTTGGATGTTATCGTTGAAGCTATTAAAAAAGCCGGATATAAGCCGGGAAGGAAAGCTGATGGCGGTGATGTTTCTATCGCTTTGGACGCAGCTGCCAGTGAATTTTTCTCAAACGGTATTTATGACTTCAAAAAACAGGGAAAAGGAGTTAAGAAAACATCAGGTGAAATGGCTGATTACTTTTCAGAACTAATAGTTAAATATCCAATTGATTCTATTGAAGACGGTATGGATGAGAACGACTGGGACGGTTGGAAAATATTGACTGAAAAAATTGGAGATAAATGCCAACTTGTAGGTGATGATCTGTTTGTAACAAATGTTGACTACCTAGCTAGGGGTATTAAAGAAGGCAGTGCAAACTCAATTCTTATTAAGGTTAATCAGATTGGCACACTTACTGAAACGCTTGATGCGATTGAGATGGCGCAGAGGGCTGGTTGGACTGCTATCGTTAGTCATAGGTCCGGGGAAACAGAAGATACTACTATTGCAGACATTGCTGTAGCCACAAATGCCGGACAGATCAAAACAGGATCTGCAAGCAGGACTGACCGTATCTGTAAATACAATCAGCTTCTTCGTATTGAAGAAATGCTGAGTGAAACTGCTATTTATGGCTGAATATTTTTGGTTCATTCTTGAACCTAACGGGTGATTTGGAAAATATCCAATATCCAACAAGGAATATCCAACTGAAGAAGGATGAAGAACAGATCAGAGCTGATTTATAAAAAAAGAGCGAGCGCGTTAATTTAAACTTGGTTATTGGGCGTTTCTTGTTGGATATTCATTTTTTTTTATAAATACCTGCTCATACGGAGAAGAGACTGAAATTATGCTGGCAAAAAGAATAATACCCTGCCTTGACGTTACTGAAGGCAGGGTTGTTAAAGGTACAAATTTTGTTGATTTAGTTGATGCCGGAGACCCGGTTGATGCTGCGGTCGAATATAACCGGCAGGGAGCTGATGAACTGGTGTTTCTTGATATCACTGCTACTAGTGACGGAA
>CAZGAI010000128.1:0-8687 GCA_964523175.1 uncultured Victivallales bacterium
ACGTCTTGATTTAGATGCTTTAAAAGAAGATCTAAACACACAGATGTATGCGACTAAAAGTAAGGCTATTAGAAAGAAAATAGCGAAACGTTTAAGGCTGGTGGAAGGTTTTATAAACAGTGGAGCTAAACCTGAATGGATGATTATGGAAGTATTGCCCGTAATTCCTCCTGAATTGCGCCCACTTGTACCTCTTGAAGGAGGTCGTTTTGCAACGTACGACTTAAATGATTTATATAGAAGAGTTATCTATCGTAATAACAGGCTTAGAAATTTACTTCAGTTAAAAACACCTGAAGTAATTATTCGTAATGAAAAACGTATGCTTCAAGAAGCGGTAGACGCACTACTTGATAACGGTCGCCACGGTCGGGCTATTACCGGCGCTGGAAATCGTCCTTTAAAATCATTAAGTGATATGCTTAAAGGTAAAGGTGGTCGCTTTAGGCAGAACCTTCTGGGAAAACGTGTAGATTATTCTGGACGTTCTGTTATTGTAGTTGGACCTGAATTGAGTCTTGATCAGTGTGGAATTCCTAAAAAAATGGCATTAACTCTCTTTGAGCCGTTTATAATTAGGCACCTTAAGGATCGTGGATTTGTGCATACGGTCAGAAGCGCAAAAAAAATGATTGAACGTGGAGATCATGCTGTATGGGACATCCTTGAAGAAGTTACAAAAGGACACCCTGTAATGCTTAATAGAGCTCCTACACTGCATAGGCTTGGTATTCAGGCGTTTAATCCTGTTCTTATTGAAGGATCTGCTATAAGAATTCATCCGTTGGTGTGCTCAGCTTATAACGCTGACTTTGACGGTGACCAGATGGCTGTGCATGTTCCTTTGTCTAATGCTGCCCAATTGGAATCAAAATTACTAATGTTATCTCCGAATAATATTTTTTCTCCATCTAATGGTAAGCCTATTACGACACCTTCACAGGATATTACTTTAGGGTGTTACTACCTTACTGTTGTTCCAGTTTTTAAAGAACCTAAAAAAACATTTTCAGGGTATTTTGAACTCTTAAGTGCTTATGATGTAAAAGCTGTTGAGATGCACGAAATAGTAATGATTCCTAATCCTGATTATGGAAAAGATTCAGTATGGGGTGATAAAGATTCCAAATATATAAAGACCTCAACAGGTCGTTGTATTTTTAATGAAATATGGCCTGATGAGCTTGGGTTTTACAATAAAGTTGCGGATAAAAAAGTATTAACAGGTCTAGTAACGGACTGTTATAAAATATCTGGACACGATGAAACCGTAAAAGTTCTTGATAACCTGAAAACCCTTGGCTATGAATATGCAACTCAGGCAGGTTTTTCAATTTCTATAACGGATTTACAGGTACCGGAAAGTAAAAAGGATGAAATTGATAAAGCAAGAAAAAATATCCTTAAAATAGAAAAGCAGTATTCCAAAGGTGTTATTACTGAAGGTGAACGTGTAAATAAGGTTCTTGATACATGGAGTAAGGCCTCGAACAAAGTTGCAAGTGAGCTGATTGTTACATTAGAAAGCGGCTATGACGAAACTGGAAATATCAACCCTGTGTATGCTATGCTTGATTCAGGTGCCAGAGGTAGTAGAGATCAGATAAGGCAGCTGGCCGGTATGCGCGGATTAATGGCAAAACCTTCAGGTGAAATTATTGAAAGACCTATTCTTTCAAACTTTAGAGAAGGTTTAAGTGTATTGGAATATTTTATCAGTACACATGGTGCACGTAAAGGACTTGCTGACACGGCTTTAAAAACTGCAGACTCTGGATATATGACAAGGAAACTTGTTGATGTATCTCAGGATGTTAACTGTACAATGGAAGATTGTGGAACAATTAACGGAATTTGGGTAACTCCTTTAATGGATGCAGGGGAAGTAGTTGTACCATTAAAAAATCGCGCTTTAGGCCGATTTTGTGCACGAGATGTCAAGGTTAGAGGCATTAAAGAGTATATTATTAAAGCCAATGAATATATTACGGATGAATTAGCTGCAAAAATAGGTAAGCACGGCGTTGATAAAATAATGCTACGTTCTCCTCTTACCTGTGAGTCTGAATATGGTGTATGCATAAACTGTTATGGAAAGAATCTTGCATCAAATTCTATGGCCAAGGCAGGAGATGCTTTGGGAATCATTGCTGCACAGTCTATTGGTGAGCCAGGAACTCAGCTGACAATGCGTACTTTTCATATTGGTGGAACAGCATCAGCTTCAATGCAGCAGTCCAGTATTAAGACCAGAAATGCAGGAAAACTCCATTACAGCGATTCTCCTCGTTTTGTTGAAGATAAAGAGGGCGAAGTTAAAGTTGTAAAATCCGGTAGTGTGAAAATTATTGGAAAAGATGGATTAGTCTTAGAAAAGAACGAACTGTTTATAGGGGCAACCATCTACAAAAAAGAAGGGGACAAAATACAAAAAGGGGATGTTTTGTCAAAATGGGATCCGTTCAATGTTCCGATTATTTCTGAAGTTTCAGGTAGAATAGAATATCGTGACTTGATAGAGGGAATTACATTGAGCAGAGATGTTAGAAGTAGCGGTATAGAAGAAATTACCGTTATGGAACATCGAGAAGACCTTCACCCGCAGATTGTTGTCATGAGTAAAGATGATGAAATTTTGGACCATCACCCACTGCCGTCAGGAGCACACATTGTTCTAAAAGAGAACGATAAAGTTGAACCTGGCATGGCTATGGCCAGAATGCCTCGCCAGCTTGCTAAAAACCTGGATATTACCGGTGGCCTGCCTAGGGTTGCCGAGCTGTTTGAAGCAAGGCGTCCGAAAGAGCTGGCTGAAATAGCAAGAATGTCAGGACGTGTTGAACTTGGAAAAATGGGCAAAGGTAAAATACAGCTTCTGATCTATGACCTTGAAGATTCTTTGCAGATGGAAGAGCACTCAATTCCTTCTAATAAGCATTTAACTGTTCGTAAAGGCGATATAGTTAAAAAAGGACAGAAATTAACAGAAGGTGCGGTTGACCCTCATGATTTATTGGAAATCTGTGGACCTCAGGATCTTCAAAAATATTTAGTTGATGAAGTTCAAATGGTATATAGAGCTCAGGGTGTAGGTATAAACGATAAGCACATTGAGGTTATTGTAAAGCAGATGCTTCAAAAAGTTAGGATAAGTGAAGCTGGAAGTACAAAGTATCTTCCGGGAGAACAGATAGACAGGCGCAGTTTTATCAGGGAAAATAGAGCTGTTGTTGCTAAAGGAGGAAGTCCGGCAGAAGCAGATCCGGTTCTTCTTGGTATTACAAAAGCTTCTCTCGAAACAGAAAGCTTTATGTCTGCTGCATCTTTTCAGGATACTACAAGAATCCTGACTGAAGCTGCAACTCTAGGAAAAGTTGACCATTTGCGAGGTTTTAAAGAAAACGTAATAACAGGACATATTATTCCTGCGGGGACCGGAGCAAGTAACTATACTATGCTGACTGTTAAGAAGCTCGCTAATGAAATTGAACTGGAATTTGCCACTCAGGAAGATGATAAATTAACAGTAGCAGAAGCCGAAGCTAAATTAAAAGCAGAGGAAATCCTGGCTATTAACGAAGAAAATTAAAAAAGATATTTGTATAAATAAAAAATAAATGTAGATTATACGCTCTTTGAGATAAAATATAGTTAAAAAATAGGAAAAAATATATATTAGGTGAAGTATTTATGCCAACAATTAATCAATTAGTTAGAAATGGCAGAGGAAGGAAAGTAAAAAAGAGTAAAGCACGTGCTTTAGAAGCATGTCCTCAACGTAGAGGAATCTGTACTCAGGTGACAACTAGAACACCCAAAAAACCTAACTCCGCATTAAGAAAAATCGCAAGAGTTCGTTTAACAAATGGTGAAGAAATAACCGCTTATATTGGCGGGGAAGGTCATAACCTGCAGGAACACTCTGTTGTACTGGTGAAAGGTGGTCGTGTAAGAGACTTACCTGGAGTACGTTATCACATAGTTCGTGGTGCGTTGGATAGCCTTGGAGTTGACGCACGTAGACGTGGACGCTCTAAATATGGTACAAAGAGACCGAAGTAAAAAAATGTTTTAAATTATTTCTTAAGTACTTAATAAGTAATCTGTCAGTGTCAAGTGACGCTGACAGATTTCTTTTCGTAAAAGGGCCTGAGATTATTAGATTTTTATATCGTATTGATATTAAAATAAAGGTAAAGCACTTGTGCTGAAAAATTAATTTACTGTTTGAGGTATAGCAAAAAATGAGAAGACGTAAACCTGAAAAAAGACAGTTGATTCCTGATGTGAAATACAACAGTGAATTGGTTGCCCGTTTAATCCATACAATTATGGAACGCGGAAAAAAGTCAACAGCTCAAGGTATTGTATACGGAGCATTTGAGGAAGTACAGAAAAAGAAAAAAGAAATGGAACCTTTGGAAGTATTTATTCAGGCGCTGGAAAATGCTAAACCTAAGCTTGAAGTTAAGAGTAGGCGTGTTGGTGGAGCCACATACCAGATTCCTGTTGAAATACATAATGAAAGACAGGTAGCACTGGCATTGAAGTGGATTGCCGGATATGCAAGAGGCAGAAAAGGACTTCCGATGAAAAGAGCTTTGGCTGTTGAGTTACTTGATGCGTTTGATAATACAGGTTCTACCGTAAAGAAAAAAGACGATACACATAAAATGGCGGCAGCTAATAAGGCTTTTGCACATTATCGTTGGTAATAATAGTAGAAATTTAGGAATTTGCTTTGTTGAAAAGCATATTATATTCCATAAAAGTTAATTTAAAAATTAGTGTAAATAATAAAATGGCTAAGACTAGAGCAAAACATCTTAATAAGGCAATAGAAGCAGACGGGCGCAGAGTTACTCTGGAAAATGTACGAAATATCGGTGTAATTGCTCATATAGATGCAGGAAAGACCACAACTACTGAAAGAATTTTGTTTTATACTGGAGTAAATTACAAAATTGGAGAAGTACATGAAGGTACTGCTACCATGGATTGGATGGTGCAGGAGCAGGAACGTGGGATAACGATTACCTCAGCTGCTACTACTTGTAATTGGAAAAAACACAAAATTAATATTATTGATACACCGGGGCATGTAGACTTTACTGCTGAAGTGGAGCGTTCATTACGTGTCCTGGATGGTGCAGTTGGTGTTTTCTGTGCTGTTGGAGGAGTACAGCCTCAATCTGAAACAGTTTGGAGGCAGGCTAAGAAATATAACGTTCCCCTTGTCGCTTTCGTTAATAAAATGGATCGGACCGGTGCAGATTTTGAGAAAGTCGTTTGCGATATTCGTGAAAAACTTGGAGCAACAGCAGTGCCGATTCAACTGCCGATTGGTGCTGAAGAGAATTTTAGCGGCGTAATTGATATAATAAACGAGCAGACAATCTATTTTGATGTTGATCAATATGGTACTAAAAGAAGAGTTGCTTCAGTCCCGGAAGAGTATCGGGAAAGTACAACTATTGCGAGAAACTATCTAATTGAATGCTTATCTGAATTTGATGATGTTATAATGGAACATTTTCTTTCTGATGAAGACCCTGAAAAAGAATTAATTGTGAAAGCTTTAAGAAGAACAACAATTAATAGTGATATTGTACCTGTACTATGTGGGACTGCATTTAAGAATAAAGGTGTCCAGCCTCTTTTGGATGCAGTAATTGATTACCTACCATCGCCTATTGATATCTGGAGTATTGATGGTATTGATCCGGCAACTGAAAAGACTAAGACGATTCATGTCGGTGATGACCAGCCTTTTGTAGGACTAATTTTTAAAATAATGAATGATCCTTATGTTGGGAAATTATCTTTTTTTAGAGTCTATTCCGGTGTGGCAAAAGTTGGGATGATGATATATACACCTAGAACAAGAAAGACTGAGCGTTTAGGTAGAATACTTCAAATGCATGCTAACACCAGAGAAGAACGTGATGCTGTTTATAGTGGCGATATTGCAGCCGCAGTAGGCCTTAGAACAGCTACAACCGGAGATACAGTCTGTATTAAAAATGATCAGATTATGCTCGAATCCATGAACTTCCCCGAACCTGTTATTTCCATTGCTGTTGAGCCCAAAACATCTGCAGATAGAGATAAGTTATTTAAAGCTTTAGGTGCGCTTTCAGATGAAGATCCTACCTTTGTAATTCGAAGCGATGTAGAAACTGGACAGACAATTATAGCGGGTATGGGAGAATTGCATCTGGAAATTATAAAAGATCGTTTGATTAGAGAATTTCAAATTGAAGCAAACACAGGCCGCCCTCAGGTTGCATATCGCGAAACTATTATCTCAAGCTCTAAAGCAGATTCAAAATTTGTTCGCCAGTCCGGAGGGCATGGACAATACGGGCATGTCATAATAGATATGAAACCTATGGAAAGAGGACACGGGATAACAATAGAAAACAAAGTTACCGGCGGCAGAATCCCTAAAGAATATATTAAACCGATTGAAAAGGGAATTCAAGAAGCTGCAAAGAGCGGCGTGTTATTAGGATATCAACTTACAGACTTTCAAATAGATATTCTTGACGGATCTTTTCATCCCGTAGATTCATCAGAAATGGCTTTTAAAATTGCGGGTTCAATGGCGTTTAAACAGGCTGTAAAAAAAGCAGGTGTTGCGCTTTTAGAGCCACTTATGAAATTAGAAATTACTACACCTGAAGGTTATATGGGAGATATTATTGGAGATATATCAAGCCGACGGGGAAAGGTAGTTGAAATAACAACTTGTGAAAAAATAACTAAAATAATTGCTCATGTACCGCTTGCGGAAATGTTTGGTTATGCGACAGCTATTCGTTCTATTTCAAAAGGAAGAGCTTCGCATTCAATGGAACCTTCACATTTCGTTCGGGTACCGACAAATGTACAGCAACAAATTGTGGAGAAAAATAAATGAGTGCAAAGGCAACAACAAAGCAACGTATTAGAATCTGTTTGCAGGCTTTCGACCATCGGGTCCTTGACAAATCTGTAAAAGACATTGTTAAAACAGCAAGAAGAACTGGTGCGATTGTAGCAGGTCCGATTCCATTACCTACCAATATTGAAAGGTATACAGTGAATCGTTCTCCGCATGTTAATAAAAAATCTATGGAACAGTTCGAAACTAGAACACATAAACGTTTATTGGATATTATTAATCCTACAGGGAAAACTGTAGATGAATTAAAGAAATTAAATCTCCCTTCAGGAGTGGATATTTCTATTAAAGTTGGTTTTTAAGGTAAAATCAAGTCGGCACCAATTCTTTTATCTGCCGTTCGCTTAAATCTTGGCGGCGAAGAAAATTAAGTATGTGCCTAAGGAGGAAAAATGAAAGGTTTAATCGGGAAAAAACTTGGGATGAGCCAGATTTACGATAAAACAGGTAAAGTTACACCTGTGACAGTAGTTCAGGCCGGACCATGTACAGTCATTGATCAAATGACAGAAGAACGTAATGGATACAGTTCTATCCAGCTTGGGTTTGGCGAAAAAAAAGCCAAAAACGTAAGTAAAGCTGTACAGGGCCATTGTGCAAAAAGTGGAAGAGACAGTAATCCGCCAATTATTATTCGCGAGTTTAGGGCTGACAATAATTCAGAGGTAGAAATTGGCTCTGTTTTAACTGTTGAGCAGTTTAACGAAAGCGAATTTGTTGATATAGTCGGTACAGTAAAAGGACGTGGCTTCCAGGGTGTTGTAAAAAAATATAACTTTGGTGGTGGTCGCTATTCACATGGTGGTGGCTGGAAAAGAAAACCTGGTTCAATTGGACAATGTGAATCTCCGGCCCACGTTGACAAAGGCAAAAAAATGCCGGGGCAAATGGGGAATTGTCGTCGTACTATTCAGAACTTGAAAATAATGCGTGTCGTTAAAGAGGAGAACCTTCTTTATATAAAAGGAGCCATACCGGGTCCTAACGGGGGTATTGTTATAGTACGTTCCGCTAAAAAGAAACCGTTAGCGAAACAAGGATAATTGAATTATGGAAAAAAATATTCAGATAGTTAACAAAGAGGGTAGCCCCGTTGGAGAGTTCATTGTAGAAGATAAATGGGTTGAACTAGAAAAAGGGGAACAGGCCGTTCACGATGTAGTTGTTGCTTATCGTGCTGCTTTACGTGCAGGTACAGCTTCAACTAAAGGTCGTTCTGAAATAAAAGGCGGCGGCGCTAAACCTTATCGTCAAAAAGGTACAGGTAGAGCCAGAGCCGGTACACCAACCAGTCCTGTATGGAGCGGTGGTGGTGTTGCTTTCGGGCCGAAACCTCGTGTTTTTTATAAAAAAGTTAATAAAAAAGTTCGTCAACTTGCACTGAAAAGAGCATTTTCAGAAAAGTTGAATGAGTCATCAGTTCATATTATTGATAGTCTTGAATTTTCTGACCACAAAACTAAGAACACAGTTGAGTTAATGAATAACTTAAAGCTGAGTAAAAAGGTTTTGGTAGTCGTAAAAGATTATACCGAGAATACACTTTTAGCAACTGGAAATATTCCAAACCTTCTTTTGATGAAAGCCGCATCTGTGAATGTCTATCAGTTATTACATTACAGTAATGTTCTGTTTTCAGAAGAAGCAATTAAAGAATTTGTTGGCAGACTGTAAGAGGAGTAATGAAAAATGTGGAATCCATATTCAGTTATTGAAAACATACTTATGACAGAAAAAAGTA
>CAZGAI010000129.1:0-8682 GCA_964523175.1 uncultured Victivallales bacterium
GTCAAATTTTGCAATTATGTAATTTTTTAAATTATTATCTATTTTTTCAATATCAAACAGTGCTTCAATTGCAAAAGATTGGGATTTAGCTGCGGCTAAAAAAATTGCTTTTTTTACCGAATTTGATACAAACTTATTCGTTGGTATTTCCAGCACCATCGGGATCGGTATTTCTATAAAATTAGGTGATTCTGTTATCATATTTCCTGTTTCGTCAAACTCAAGCATAAATGGTCTACGACCCAGTTCTATGACCGTACTGATATATTCGCGTCCATGAATACCATCTCTAGTCGGCCTAACTATTTCTGACATATCAGTCCATATCTGATCAAAACCTGGTCCTGTAAAAGGCCCTCTATAGCCAGCCCCTGAAACGGGAACATTTCCTGTCTTTGCCTGTTCCCAGAGAGAAGCAATAATATCCGGTTTCCAGTGTTTGCCGCCCATGCGAACAAACTCCGGGTTAAGGGTTCGAGATAAAATATTTTTTTTACACTCCTGTACACATTTAAAGCAGTAAATACACATACTGTCACCAGAATCTATTAACTGACTTGGGCAGAACTCACGTTCCTGATATACGTTATATACACAGGAATCACGCTTCACACATTTTCTACATCCCAGACATCCCTCTATTTCAACAGAATTCAACTTTGCAATTGGGATAAATCGAGGAAGAGCATCTTCTGTTGTGATGTTATATTTTACTGTCATAAAAAAATAATTCCTAAAATTAGAAAAAAATATTTATACTAAATGCTGGCTACATTAAAATTTCGGCCGTGGGTTTAATCCGGCTGACTTTAATATCTTAGGCAGTAAATACTCGGTTTCTATTGCCTGAAGATGGACACCTTTTACACCGGGTATTTCTTTTACAGCATTTATTAATTCTACAACTATTTTCAGACCTTCAGCTTTTGGGTCAGCAGAAGATTTCATACGTTTAATCATATCCTCCGGTACTTCGATTCCCGGGACATTATTATTCATATAATTGAGCATCCCGGCGCTTTTAGGTACAATTATACCCGGAAGTATGGCAGTTCTATCTGTAAGCCCCATATCAGAAGCTCTCTTCATTGCCTCTCTAAGCCGGCCAATATCATATACGGCCTGAGTTTGAATAAAATCAGCACCTGCTTCTATTTTTTTAGCTAACCTAATAGCTCTGTATTTTTCAGGATGACCTAAAGGTGTCCATGCTGCACCTATAAAAAATGCTGCAGGAGAATCAATAGAATCACCTCCTTGCTGAATAGCTTCGTCCCTTAACCCTTTAATAATATTTATAAGCTGAATTGAATCTATATCAAATACATTTTTAGCACCTGGATGACCTTTGAGTTTCCCTGTTGCACCGAAAGACTGATGATCACCGGAAAGACAAAGGCAGTTTCTGATGCCTAAAGCATAAGCGCCAAGAAGGTCAGACTGTATTGCTATTCTATTACGATCACGACAGACCATCTGCATAACAGGTTCAAGTCCCCGGTCATGTAATATCTTCGATGCGGCAATGCTCGACATACGTACAACCGCAGTTTGGTTATCAGTAATATTATAGGCGTCGGCGATTCCTTCAATTTTATTAGCTTTTTTTATAATCTTATCAGGATTGGGTCCTCGTGGCGGACCAATTTCTACTGTTACAGCAAAATGACCGGCTGCTAAAACTTTCTCCAGGTTGCTGTCTGTTTTTAAATTCATACTTTTTGATCCTCTTTAATCACCTTTTTAGGACCACCATGCCGTCCATTTGACCAGTTTTTAGGTTTTCGTACTTTAGAGATAGCTTCTAATTCTCCTCTTTCGTCAGCCCGTTCAACTATCAGGTTCCAGACACAGTCAACTTCTTCATCTAACTCACATTTTCCTTCTTTTCTGGTACCGCCGCATGGGCCATTCATTAAACCTTTTGCACATCGGGCAACCGGACAGTATCCAAAGGTATCGCCTAAAGTACAATCACCACAGGCAGCACACCTTGAAGCCCAAATCCCAGCTTCTTCTCTAATGGTTAAAGCAGAGGTATTTACACCTGGATATACAGGTTTATCTGTAAATCTTTCAGCTAAAGCCTGAACACCAATTCCACAACCTATGCTCAATACAGCATCCACATTCTCGACCTTATCAAGTATTTCTTCTACAAACTCATGTTCACACTGCTTTTCAAGAGTAGCAGCAAGTACCTCTACCAGATCACCCTTTTCCTTAAATGCTAAACTGATTAATGAAGCGAGAGTCTCAACTTCATTTTCACCGCCTACGGCACATTCTGCAACACAAGTAGCACAACCGACAACAAGAATCTTTTTATATCCATTAAGCTTTTCTAATATTTCAGCCATTGGTTTTCTTTCAGCAAAAATCATCTATTCTCTCCCTCTAACAGCGTTAAACCGTTTTTCAGATAATTCAATTAGGTCATCACTCGATAATACTGCTTTTTGAGTTATCCCGACACAAGCTGGGTTAACACCAATTTCATCAAGCAGTGTATGCACATATTCAACTCGCTTTTTTGTTCTGGCACTTCCTACAAGAAAACGGCAATTATCTTCAGGACAGGCAACTATTTCTATTGCATCAGCTTCTTTATCCAAAATTTTCATAATATTATGCACTTGAATTTTGCTACTACAGGGAACTAATACCGGCTTTACCGTAAACCCAATTGCTTTTGCAGCTGCAACATTAATATCCCGATCGTCAGAAACACAGTTCTGACAATAAAACAAAACGATTTTAAAATTATTATTCATAACAAATTTTTCTAAAAATAAATTATTTTTTTAGTAATTATAAATTAAAAAACATGTTTGTGCTGAATCTCTTGAAACGGCACAAAGTGTCTATTTTCTTTTTGCTTTACTTCCGCTGTCCTGGTTTTTCTTTGATAAGGCCAAAGCATTCGGATAGCAGCTATCATGAAACTATATTCTCGATGCTAGTTACCCACCCCTTTTGTTCCCCTCCTAGGAGGGGATTAAGGGGTGGGTTATCCCCTACTTCGACAATACTACGAAGGACATGTAACATTAAACCAGTTTTTTTATGATAATACTGCTGGTTTTGAACCGAAAATCTACGTTAACTCCCTGAAAAAAGCAACTTAAAAAGATATACACACAAATTAAACAAGAACAATAGTTGGCTCTAACAAAAAATCAATGTATATTTATATTACAAGTGATTCAATTATATATAATTTGAATTTGCAATATACTTAACAAGTTTAATTTGCTACTTTTTAAGGAAACCTATGAAGACTTATTTAGAAAAAGAATTAACTGAATTCAAGTACCTTCCCACCAGCCTTTGGGATAGAAAGTGTTTCGCCTGTGGCAAAGATAATCCGGAAGGCCTTCATATGGAATTCTATACGGATGAAAAATCAGTTTTCTCAAAACTATTTATTCCTGAGACAAAACGTGGCTGGGACCAGGTAGTGCATGGAGGTATTCTTTCTACTATACTTGATGAAATTATGGCATGGGCTGCTATATATTTGATTAATAAAATTATGCTAACAAAAAGCATAACTGTAAACTTCATAAAACCGGTTCATATTGAAAATCAGATTTCAACAATCGGTTGGGTTCATGAACAGTTAACCCCGCATGAAGCTATATTAAAAGCTGAAATTTACGACGAACACAACAGGCTATGTACAGAAGCAGTAGGGAAATTTGCTCTCTTTTCTACTAAACTGGCAAAAAAATTTAAGCTGATGAACGATGAAAGCCTGGATAAATTTGATAATTTTATTAAAGCCTGTAAAATGGCGTGAGACCGTGAGATCGTGAAACCGTGGTCTTAAACCTTAAACCTTAAAGCTTACTATGTATTTAATTGGAATAGAACTTGGAACAACCCGTATAAAAACCGGGATATATGATTTAAACGGCAACTTGATAACTGAAGAAGCCAAAAGCTATCCTTTATTTTTTGAACGTCGCGAGGGAAAAGCAGAATCTAACCCAAGTGATTGGTGGAAAGCGGTTAAATCCACCTTAAAATCCACTTTATCCAGACTTCCGAATAAAGAGATCAAAGCCATTGCTGTCGGAAGCCACGGCCCGTCACTTGTTGCTCTTGATAAAAACTTTGCTCCTGTTGCACCATCAATATTATGGATGGATAAAAGATCTACCGCAGAAGCTGAGTTTATCTCGGCTAAACTAAACCGTAAATCAAATGATCTAGCCTGGTTTGTTCCCAGGGCTTTATGGCTTAAAAATAATAATCCCGATGTTTTTAGCAAAATCCATTACCTTGTACAGCCGCTTGATTTTATCAATTGTAAGCTAACGGGAGAGATAACTGCTACCCTTGCTTCTGATTTTATAAAACCATGGAATAATGATATAATTGCCGCCTCAGGCTTGGACAAGACACTGTTTCCATCTTTCACTAAGATGGGAGAACCTATTGGGTATATTACTAAACAGGCTTCTGTAGATACAGGACTGCCTCCACATACACCTGTAATAGCCGGAACCGGTGGAGCAGATTTTGTTGAGGCATATATCAGCAGCGCTATTGTAAAGAAAGGTATAGTTTGTGACAGAGGAGGAACATCACAGGGTGTAAACCTGTGCTGGGATAAGCAGCTAGATGATAGCCGTTTTTTTCGTGCTCCTCATCCATTGGTCCCAGAGTTATTTCATGTTTCCGGGCTTATGGCAACAAGCGGTAAATCTTTACAATGGTATAAAGAATTATATTACGGCAAGAAAAAGCCATATAAAAAATTCTTTAAAGATGCTGCAAAATCTCCCGCAGGATCTAAAAGGCTTATTTTTCTACCCTATCTAACTGGAGAACGTACTCCGTGGTGGGATTCAAAAGCCAGAGGAGTTTTTTTCGGACTTTCACTTGAACATGAAGAAAAAGACATTGTAAGAGCTATTCTTGAAGGAGTGGGTTTTGGGATATGTCATATCATAAATCTATTTAAAGAGAACGGAGCTGTTCCTACTGAAATAAGGGCCTGCGGCGGACAGGCTAGAAGTCCTCTCTGGAATCAGATTAAAGCAGATATTACCGGACTACCTGTAAAAACAACAAAAATTGTGGATAGTGCAACACTGGGAATGGCTATTATTGCAGGTAAAGGTGTTGGCCTTTATGACAGTATAGTTGATACTGCGAACACTCTTGTTAAAATAGACAAAGTCTATGAACCAAATCAGAAAAACCATAGACTTTATTCCCAAATGCAGGAAATCTACGAAGACCTTTACCCATCCCTGAAAGAGAATTTTGCAAAGCTGAAACGGATAGGCAAATAGCCGCTAATACAGATAAGGATCAAAGTACTTTAGACCGAGAAATTACTGTATTATTAAAATATGTAGGTGGTAGATCATTGCTATCAAGCAAAGGTGTAAACACTTTATTAAGAAGTCGTAAAAAGACACAACTAAAGTTGTAAACTCTAACATTACGAAGCAATACTTATTTCGGCTGAAAATTGCCCTTATTTCAATACCTCTAAAATATTTGGTGCGGGTTTAGAAAAGCAATATCTTATGAAGGTAAAACTTTAACCACTTCTTAAACTTTTAGGCATAAGCTTAAGGAGTTTCGAGTGTGTTGAGCTTTTAGTGGTTTTATGACTAGAATATCCGTTATTTTCTAAAAAACCTCACAAAAAGGTTCAGCAGAATACTTAATACAATGCTAATAATAATGCATGTAGTAATAGGAAAGTAGAAAGAACTATTCTCTCCCTTAACTCTAATATCGCCTGGTAACCTGCCAATAAAAGGTATTTTATCATAGAAGAAGAATATTAATCCCGTAACAATTAATATTCCTCCAAAAATAATAATAGTTATACCAATCGACTTCATAATACTTTACTTTATACTTTCATAAAAATGAGCTTTTGCAGTAAGAATATATGGATTCAGCCAAATGAAACCTATTCCCAATGTCAGCAGACATAATAAAAACCACCAGAAGAAACGCCAGGAAAGACAGAATAGTTTCCATTTATTACCCGTCATCATTTCCCTACTTTTTCTGAGTGCTTCTAATTGACCAATATTACGGTCATCTGCTATAATAAAGAAAATCATTGAATAAGCAAATGCAGCAATAATTCCGGGAATAATAAAGAGTAAAGACCATAAAAAGATAAAAACAATCATTAGTATAAAAGCTCCTAATGCCTTCCCGAAAACCCGAAACCCATCAAACAACTGAGACAGACCTATTTCTTTGCCTCTAATCAGGTTCAAAACAAAAAAATACAGCCCAACACAAAGAGGCCCTTCAATAAGAAGCTGTACTACACCTCCAAATCCAGGAATAATACCAAAGCCTCCGCTTATTAATAAGAAAATAATAAACACAGCAATTGATATACCCCATTTTCCACTTAAAGAAGCTCTGGCTTTGGCCATAAGCTCTTTATTAGGAATAAAACAATTTAAATACAATTCGGAATTTTCATTATTATTCAACTCACTCATTTCCATGCTCCTTTGCGTAATAATTATTGAGTTATTTCTATAATGTTTATACTAAAGTTGATATTACATATTAATTATACCTCTAAAAATTAAAAAAGTTATATTAACTTTAAAATAACATTAATCTTTTATCAAATGTAAAATCATTGGATATATACTGGTTCAAATTGAAAATACCCATAAGCTATGTAGTTTATTGAAACAGTGTATTGTATCATTATACTTAAAATATGGAAAAGATATGACTTATGACATTATTATAGTCGGTTCAGGTCCTGCAGGACTTGGAGCAGCATTTGAGTTAATAGAAAAAAACAGCAGCTTAAAAATTCTACTTTTAGAAAAAGAAAGAATATGTTCCGGAGGGCTGTTAAATGACTGCAAACAGAACTATACATTCCCTATTGGATTTACTGAGGAGTTTTGGGATGAATCTGAGGCAGAACGATTACTTAAAATCGTACAGAAACATTTAAACCCGAAATTTCTTAAACGGCAGAATATTGAGTTATATCAAAAACGTGCACTTAAAGTTAATACCAGGCTTGTCAATATAAAACAGTCGCATGTAGGTACTGATAAAAGTAAGTTCTTAATTCAGGGACTGTTAGCCCAACTGGAAAAACTGGGTGTAGAAGTTCGACTTAGCACAGAAGTTAAAGAGATTAAAGATACTCAAAGAAAAATACTGCTTCTTGAAGATGGAACAGAGCTATTTTACAAAAATCTAATTATTGCACCCGGCCGCAAAGGCTTTTCCTTCCTTCAGAAAATAATGAATGATCTGGGCATAAATTACATTGACAATATGGTGGATATTGGTGTAAGGATAGAAACGCGTTTAGAACATTATCAGATAGTTAAAGACTATTACGATCCAAAATTCTACTTCCCATATAAAACCAGAACGTTCTGCACAAATTCCGGGCACGCCCTTGTGGTTAAAGAAAAGTATAAAGATTTTTCTATTGTGAATGGCCATGCCCTATCAAAAGAGCGAGGTGACAACGGCCTGGTTAATTTTGCTTTGTTAAAGACTATCGGCCTGGAAGCTCCTGTAAGAAGCGGACAGCATATGGCCGTTTTTCTTGCCCGACTTGCAAATGAAATTGGCGGAGGAAAACCCATCATGCAGAGAGTCGGCGATTTCAGAGCTAATAAAAGATCCAGAATGGAAACTTTTAATGACGACCTATATGACTTCAATCCTTCATGTGTAGCATGTGCCGGCGATCTGGCATTGGCCGTACCCTCAAAAATTATGCGTGACATCTGGGCTTCAATGAAACTCCTTGATTCTATTATGCCGGGTATACTCCATCCCTCCACAATTATGTACTATCCTGAAATAAAAATGTACGCAAATAAACCGCAGTTTATCAACAAACATTTTGGTGTTAAAGAAAATATATACCTAATCGGCGACGGTGCCGGTACATCCAGAGGCATAACAGGTGCCTGGGCAAGCGGTATCCGTGCCGCCGAAGGTATTCTTGATGTATATAAATTTACTTTTTAAAATATTCATATCAAATAATATCAACAAAATAAAAAGACAATAAAACCTTGTTAATTGAGGTTTTATTCTTATTATATTTTTGCTTCTCAATAACTCTGTTTACAGAATAAAATATGTTTTTTCCATTGACTTTTGTTATACCAAAAACGTCCTTTGTTCTGTCACTAAAACAAGCTTAATTCATAGCTTAACCTGTGCAGTTATGTTTATGATTTTTCTTTGTTTTAAGTATTGACAATAACCTATAAATAAACTAATATTTTTCTTAAATTAGTTAGGGTTTATTCCCCGACCCTTGGGCTCTGCCCCGAGGAAGTTCATTAAGTATACATTTGTAGTATTTGCACGCGTGCTTTCGCCGCATGTTGAGACTACATGTTCTTAATCTCATCCTTTTTTTGAATTTATTACAATAAACATTTAAATTTTATTAAAAAAGAATTACACCAACAAATTCAAGCAATTCGTATTTTTATAATTTATTAACCAGGTGCAATACAATATGCCTTATGATTTAAAAATAATATTAGAAACAATGAATTCTGAAACAGATGTTTTGGTCACCCGTGATACTATTATTTCAAAAATAATATGTAAACCAAAACAGATTGAGGATTTCGGTCTTTCTTATAAAGAGAAACAAACAATTTTAGAAAAAATTAATAATTC
>CAZGAI010000130.1:0-8596 GCA_964523175.1 uncultured Victivallales bacterium
TACGACTCTACTTTGTGCGTAATAGAAGCCGAAAAGCCCTAAGCTTAACGGTTACATATTTATCTCTCTAGATGGCAGTTATGGTGTTTTATTATCTGTATCAATTTATCTATCAATTTATTGCATGTGAACGGCACCTATAATTATGCACAACATTGGATAAGATTATTGTTCCTCTATAATATCATGCAACAAAGGCAACGTCTTATCTTTCGGAAAATAATCTATCCTTATCCGTTATGAGTTTATTTAATTGTTTTTTCTAGTCCAATAATATACTGCAAAACATGCAAGTAATGGAAGTACCATGCCTGCAACAGTACCTTCAGCACCTGTAAACTCATTTACAGAGGTTCCTTTATATGTTATTTTAAAGAACCAACTGCAAAGCAACAAATTGCTTAGAATAAAATTCCTGCCTGCATGTAAACCTATAGGCATTAAAGTTGACTTACATCTGAAGTATGCATAACCAAAAAGCATTCCCTGTACGGCACAAGATAAAATTCCTACCCAGTTGTAGCCTGGATTCATTAAATGCCAAAGCCCAAATAAAATACCCATTAATACAATTGCGTAAAACTGAGGAATTATTTTCCGAGTTGTTTAAGTCCCCACGATCTGAACATCAGTTCTTCATAACCAGCCTGAACTGGCAGGAGTATAAAACCAAAAATGATAAAAAATATTACAAACGGTATATCTTTGGCAATAAATATTATTTCAGGTTTATATATTAAGTAATTTATTAAACATGTTAGAGCTCCAATGAAACATACTATTGCAAATTTTTGTCCTTAATACTATAATGATTTTACAGGGTTACTAGAAAATTAACCGTTTTTAACTATAATCATCAAATCTCTAAGCTCAATATATTATGACTTTATGATTTAAATTTCTTACACTTCTTTTTTTATAGGTTTTTTAATGGCTATTGAAAAATTAACGATTAACGAATTTGATGCAGTTTCATATAAGAAGTACTTTGTTTCTGTAATTCTTTCCCTTACCGGACTTGGTTTTTTTCTGTACACTCAGGGCTGGTTTATACTCAGCCTAAACGGTAGTGGGCTCTCTATGGGACTTTCCTGGAGCATATTTTTCACTCCTAGCCTGCTTGTCCTCCCCTTGTTCGGAAGGCTGATGGACTCTATATACGCCAAAAAAACAATAGTAATTTGCGAATTTGCAAAAGCCTTTCTTCTGCTAATTTTTATTCCAATTCTTTATTATTGGCCTTATGTTTATCTGGTTTATATACTTTCATCATTAATGGGAATTCTTTTTGCAATGTTTGCACCTTCAATATTTGTTGTACTTAAAAGTGTCCTTAGTCACTCTCACGCGGCAAAATACTCCTATATGCTTGAAGTTGCAATACAGATTGGCAGCGCAGTCTCTATTTTCTGTTCAGGGTATATCTACAGTAGTACCAGCTTTGTATTTACTTTGTTTCTAGGCGGTTTATTTTTGATCATGTCAGGTATTTTAATATGTGGAGTGAATATAAAATCTAATAATATGAAAGTAAAGCTAAATATACTGGAAGAGTATAGAAGTTATTTAAAACTCTTTGCCGATATATTAACAAAAAAAACTAAAGACAGAAAAATATATCTTTTCGGTATATTTCATCAACTTCCTCAAAATATAATTCTCGTTTTAAACATACCATTAATTCTATACGTGAACGATGTTATGAAAAAAGGGCCTGTTCAATATGGTATTTTAGACGCGCTGATAGGAGTTGCAGCTATGTTTACCGGTTTATTCTGGGCAAGACATCATAAACTAGCTCAGAAAAAAGTCCTTCTTGTATTAATGCCTGCAGTAACATTTATTATTTTTCTAGGCGTACTCTTTATAAACCCTTTAAATTTATTACCTTATCTTCTTTTCTGTATATTGGGCATTTTTCTTAGTTCATCAAAAATTCAGTGCAGAGCTGTTGTACTTTTGAAGACACCTGCTCATAGCATGGGAAAAATCACCACATTTTATCAGCTGGCGACTTACTTGATATTAATTTTTATGTCTTTTGCTTTCACTTACCTTTTAAAAATTATAAGAATTGAATTAATTTTTGTTATAATGGGTTTGATAATGCTTATATTCAGTTTGTTCATTTTACTAATTATCAAAAAAGATATCCCTCAAGGGGCTGATTCCGAGCATATTTAATACCCAAATCAGTTTTAACAAGCTAACAGCATATACCTTTGGGTATATAATATAATTTATCATAAAGGAATTAGGTATGTCATATAATAATTCACACAGTTCTCCCCATAAAATACCCTTTACTGATAGAGAGAAATCAAATATCCACTGGGATAATGTGTCATATTACTATGCAAAGTTCAGACCTAGTCCACCTATCAGCTTTTTTAGAATACTTAAGGGGTTTGATATAGGACTCTCTAAACAGAAAATTCTTGACCTTGGAACGGGTACAGGTCATCTGGCACTTCAGTTTGCAAGGCAGGAAAGCATAGTAAGCGGAATAGATAACTCAGAAGGCCAGCTTGAACAAGCAAAAAAACAGGCTAATGATGAAAATTTATGTGTCAAATTTATACAAACTGCCGTAGAAGAATTAGCCTTTCCCGAGAATTCATTTGACAGAGCAACTGCAATGCAGTGCTGGCCGTATTTTAATCTCCATCAGGTTGTTGAGAAATTAAGAGAAGTCCTTAAACCCAGGGTGGGAACTGTAATGATAGGTAATTTCGATCATCTCCCAATGATTGACAATATTGCTCACAAAACAGAACAATTAATGCTTAAATACAACCCCTCATGGAAAGGAGCAGGCTATGATGGTTATATTCCGGCCTACCCTGAAGTAGCAGGCAGTTATTTTGATATTAAAGGTATGTTCTTTTATGACGAACCTATACCGTTTACTCACAGATCATGGCTGGGCAGAATCATAGCGACACAGGCAATAGGCGCATCGTTAAATTCAGAATCAGTAAGTAATTTTTCCAATGAAATGGACATAATGCTTCGAAAAAATGCAGATGAGAATTTTAATGTAATACACAGGTTGTCAGCACATATCTTAACATTGAAGGATAATATCTGAATGAATAATACTAAAAAGCCTGACCTAAAACTAATAACCGATATTTTAGCAGAAATAAAACAGCAGGAAATTGATACAGATAACACTCTGCATCTGACAGCTAATGAAAATATCATGTCGAAGACAGCATCTCAATTTATGTCAAGTAATATGGCGGGACGGTATCATGTAGCTACTTATGATGAACAGCCTGGACTTCTGAACTCAATATCTCATAATATAAGAGATGGACTTGTTCTACGATGTCTTAACTCTGTTTTCGCACTTGAAGAACAGGCCAGATACTATGCAAACAGCATGTTCGGAGCATCATTCTGCGACTTTAGACCATTGTCAGGACTTCATGGTGTATTCTGTACTCTTTCGTCAGTTACTGAACCAGGAGATAATGTATATGTTTTCAGTCATGATTCAATTGCACATTACGCAACTCAGAACCTTTTGAAATCTATCGGCAGAAAACCTTTAATTATTCCATGGGACAGTGAAGCATGCACTATAGATTTACAAAGATTTGCAGAAAAAGTCCATTATCAAAAACCAAAATGTATATTCTTAGATATCGGTACTCCCCTTTATCCGCTACCAGTTGATGCAGTAAAGCAGATCGTAGGAGATAAAGTATTAATGGTTTATGATGCCTCACATATCTTGGGACTGATTGCCGGTGGAAGATTTCAGAATCCACTTGGTGAAGGATGCGATATTCTGATAGGCAGCACACACAAAACTTTTCCTGGTCCTGTCAAAGGTGTCATTATGTATAAAAATGAAGAATTCGGAAGAAATAACTCTGACAAAGTATTTGATGTTGCTGTATCCAGTCAACACACTCACCATGCTTTGGCTCTTTATGTCACTATACTTGAAATGGCAGTATACGGAGAGGAGTATGCAACGCAGATTTTAAAAAATAATTATGCTTTTGCCACAGCACTTGAAGAAAACGGTTTTGACATATTCAGAAAACAAAATAAATTGACAGAAACACATTTAGTAGGACTGAACGGTCCATTTTCCCAAACAAATCATATTTCTGCTGATTTGCTGTTCAAGTCAAATATAAGTACAAATTCCAGAAAAATATGTGAATTTAATTCAATAAGAACTGGTGTACAGGAACCATCCAGGAGAGGAATGACGGAAAATGATATGAAAACTATTGCAGGTTTTTTCAAAGAGATCATAATAGACAAAAAAAACATACAGAGCAAAGTTATTGAATTTACAAAACAATTTGATACAGTCGATTACAGTTTTGATAAACTATTAACAATTTAAGGTTAACATTGAGATATTGTTTTATTATAGCAAATTCAAGGCTGGATTACTTTAATCTGGTAAATGTAAAAGCAGAAATGTCAGTTGAAACAGGTTTTATACTTATAACAGACAGACAGGGTACTGCTAATATTGAAAGGAGTTTTAAGTCCAGTCTCTACACAAGGCATGTCCTCGACGAAATAAACTACAATGACTGCAGAGATATATTAAACTTATACCTGAAAAATAACGATAACCGACATTGTATTGTCTGTACAAATGAAAAACTTCTTATGATTTGTGCACGTCTTCGTGAAATATTCAAAATTCACGGAGCAAAACCTTATCAGTATATACCCTATATTAGTAAAAGACAGATGAAACAGGTTGTCTCTCGTGCGGGAGTTTCGGTGCCAGATTTTATTGATTTTGACGGGATTAATTCTTGCAGAAACCTGACGGAATATCACAGTTTTATTTATTCTACTCTAGGGCCCTATGTAATAAAACCATTAGACGGAGGAGGCAGCGAAGATACAGTAATAGTTAAGGAATATAAAGATATTGAATATTGGTATAAAACTTCGTTTAAACAGAACGAAGAATATACGGCTGAAAGATATATAAAGGGAACTTTCTACTTATGCGACTCTTTCATATATAATGGAGAAATTAAATTCGCAGAAGTATCCAGATACCTGTCTCCTAATCTTGATTTTACTAAAGGTTTACCGCTGGGAGGATATCCCTTGAGGGATAACTCATTGAAAAATAAAGCCCTAACACTGAATGAAAAAGTAATTAAAGCAATGCATACTCCCGATGGTGCAGCACATATGGAGTTTTTTGAAGAAAACGGCAACCTGGTTTTTATAGAAATAGGAGCAAGACCTCCCGGCAAATCTGTTGTTAATTGCCATAAACTTAACTTTGGAATTAATCTGTATGAGCTTACATTAAGATATGAACTTGGATTGTATCTTAATTTTACAGGCGATGTTAATCTTTTTCACGGATGGGTATGCATGCCTAAAATTCCAGGAATTGTAAAAAAAATTGAGAAGCCAAAACTTAACAGTGAGCTGTCTATTAACTGGAATATTAAAGTAGGGGAAGAAATCAGACACCTGCCTTCATCCCTTAAAGAAGGTACGGCAGCGGACATAATGTGTTATAATAAAAACCTGCAGGAACTGATCTCCGATATGGAATCTTTGAAAAATTACAAATTATATTCTTAGTTTTCCTGCTGTCAAAATAGAGGTTTTATTGAACACAAGGGGGTCTGACTTGGGCTGTTAAGAATTGCAAATTCTAATGTATTATATATTCTATATGGTGCTCTTCTGAATTCGTACTCAACCCATAGCGTATTATATGCTATAAGAAATTGATTTTACTACACCGCTTTGCGATAAGAATAAATTTAGCACAGTTACGTGGTAGCCCTGCATTTCAATGCAGGGTATAAAATAAAATATTTTTTCAAAAAAAAAACTCTTCAGAATATATTTGCATTATTGTATTGGACACGCGCGTAGATGCTTCAGGCTTGTCCAACCTTGGATAAGATTATTGTTCCTCTAATACACCCTTCATGCATGCTCTCTATTATTCATCGTAAAATAATCTATCCTTATTCGTTATAGGTTTTCTTTTTTTCCATATAATCAGATTACCATCTTCAGCATCAAACCTGTTTCCAGTTTTTATGAATTCACATTTTTCTAACACTTTAATTGATGAGATATTAGATACATTACACTCTGTTTTGATTGCTGATACAGCACTGCTACTAAAAAAGTATTTAGTTAACATTGATACTGCTTCTGTAGCATAACCTTTTCTTTGCTGAGTAAAATTAATCCCATATCCTATTTCAATTTCATTCTTTATGTCAGGTTCTGATTTACAACAAATATCCCCTATAACTGTTTTTGCTTTTTTATCTATAATGTTATAAGTCCAATAAGGTAAAATTTCAGGATTATTTTTTCTTCTTTCAATTTCAAAAGGATAAATTTCTAATGCATTCCCAGGCCAATTTTCTGGAAATAATATAATTTCAGAGTATCCATTGACCGAGATATTTTCGTAAAAGTTGGATTCTTTCAACCTTCTTTCTAAAATTTCAATTTTAGGAGTGAGCAATAATAATCTTTCTGAATCTATATAAATTTCACACATAATTTTTTCTATAACTTTTATGGTCACTTGCCGAGCGATTAGCGAGGTTAAGTGCACCTGTTGAATAAGATTATTGTTCCTCTAATATATCATAAACTTAAGACTGCGTCTTATCTTTCGGAAAATAATCTATCCTTATCCGTTATCGTTTCTTTAATCTTTTATTCTTAATCGAGCATCGTATTTTCGATGATAAACCAAAATGTATAGATACAATAATAAAATATAAAAATACAAAAACTAAAGTTTGCTCCCTACTTTTACTTAGATTAAATCTGTATTTAATCTAAGCTATTTATGAACGTGTTTCAAAACATGGCTTATAACATAAACATCAAAACGTAGGTGTGACCCTTTTTTTGTACTTTACATATATGCAGAGATAAGATCAGAAAAGATGTTGATTTATTGTTCAACTACATTTTGGACAATGATATAAACTTAATAGATATTCCACCCAAGATACTGGAATCTTTTAATCCGGATAATATATCAAAAATCAAAGAATTAGATACAATAATTGTTGCAGGTGAAGTCTGTAACAAAAGAACAATGTGCTTATGGGGAAGTAGTGTTAACCTAATCAATGCTTATGGTCCTACAGAGTCTACAGTCTGTACTACTTTTTATAAGTATTCCAATGGTGACTCCAACACAAATATAGGAAAACCAATTTCTAACAAAAAACTTTATGTTCTTAATTCCTGTATGCATCCAGTTCCTGTTGGTGTCCCGGGTGAGCTATATATTGGCGGTGATGGATTAGCAAGAGGGTATTTAAAACGCCCTAAATTAACAGAAGAACGTTTTATCCCGAATCCTTTTGCCTCTGAGGATGACAAATCTAATAGTCGTAATCTCAGACTTTATAAATCTGGAGACCTTGTTCGCCGGCTTCCGGATGGCAACCTGGAATATATAGGCAGAAATGATAATCAAGTAAAGATTAGAGGATTTAGAGTAGAATTAGGAGCTATTGAATCAAAAATAACGGAACATCATAATATATCTCAGGCTGTTGTGCTTTATAGAGAGCACCATGTTTCCGGCGAATATTTAGCTGCTTACTATATGTCAGATACTGAGCTTACTCATATTGAGTTGCATGATTATTTATCAGATATTCTTCCGGATTATATGATCCCTTCTCTTTTTAGAAAAATGGATGAATTTCCCTTAAATACCAGCGGAAAGATAGATGTAAAAGCTTTTCCTGAACTAAAGTTTAAGACCAATGAGGATAGCTATGCTGCTCCTGAGACAGAATTCGAACGGCAATTATGCACACTTTGGGAAAGTATACTTGGGATTGAAAAAGTAAGCGTAAACGATGATTTTTTTATGATTGGAGGAAATTCGCTTAAAGCCATCCAGATTGTATCTCAAATTCGTGATATGGATTATTCTATAAGTGTGAAGGATATATTTGACTTTAAGACAATAAAAAGAATTACACAAGCTTACAGTTCATCATCAAGAACCAATATGAATCTTAAAAATAATGGTCTGTATATTGAAATTAATCCAGAAATGAAGTCAAACCCTATTTTTATATTTCCTCCTGATGTACAAGGACCGGAAGCCTATTTCAGTAATATTGTACCTGTGTTGCGATCAAATAGCAGATTAATTCTGTTTTATAATTTTTATGCACGTTCTATTAAAAAATTTGCTAAAAATTCAAAACATCTGCCATCCATTGAAGAACTGGCATCTGAATACGTTGCTGTAATCAAACAAATACAACCATCGGGTCCATACAATTTGTTTGGTTGGAGCTTGGGAGGAGTACTTTCTGTTGAAATTGCCGGGCAGCTGGTAAAAGAACGTAAGGATATTGAAAATCTTATCGTGTGCGATGCTTATTTTAAGCTAAAAAAAACCATCAGTATGCTGCGGCAAAATAGCTCAATTCAATATAAAAAAAATATAATTCACGAATATGACCCCGATATTATTGAGCTAAATCATGATGCCAATATAAACCTCTTAAAAGCGACTAATGTCTCGGAATCATACGATATGCTTTTAGAGAACAGCCTGATAACTAAAGAT
>CAZGAI010000131.1:0-8585 GCA_964523175.1 uncultured Victivallales bacterium
GATAATTTGAGATTACAATTCATATTGCTGCATTTTCATTCAGTTTCAGTATATATCAAATTTATCGTTCATTATATACAGTTCCTTTTTTGAAAAGCATTAATAATAGAAATATTGATAATACAGCACAAATACCTATAAATAATGACACATCAGTATATGTGTTAAAAAATATCAAACCATACATCCACAACCCCACACCACTCCCCATGCGAAATATAAATCCAAAATTAGAGGCACACGTTCCAGCCTGCTTTGGATATATAGACATTGCCTGTGCTGTTATGTGAGGAAATAAAATTGACCAGCATAAAACTATAGCCCCAACAAGTGCAAACATCATATATATACTACTGAAATTATATGAACAAAAAATTAGAAACGCAGATAAAACAGCAAAACATGTTAATGCTGTTTTGAATATCTTATTTGATTCGGTTTTTCTAAAATATAAAACATTCAAAATAATTCCTGAGCAGTAAAACAAACCCAGCATTGAAGTCAAATATCCAAGTATAACTGGCGAATCATGCATGACATGTAAGACGATATTAGGCGTTGCCGTATTGAACGCTAGGAAAAAAACATTTGGCAACAATATAAGCAGCGCAAGACATAAATATTTCATATCCGCAAACATCAAAAAAAAATCTTTTATGTTTTGAACTACAGGTGTCCTGCTCTCAATTTCGTGTGTTTCAGATAGATATTTCCATGCCAGCATCGTAACAATAACAACAAAACCAGCCATAATGTAAAAATTCAACTGCCAGTTACTTGAAGCCACACTTCCTATAATAGGCAGTATTAACCAAGCAGAGCCGAAACCTACCTCCGATAGAGTTATATTGCTTACTAATTCTTTCGTATTTTTAGCTTGATCTGTCATTATTGCTGTTGTTAAACTAAAATATGCCCCAGCGGAAAATCCCTGAATTAACCGCATTGATATTAACATGTATGCATTTGTATCAAGTGTTATTATTACACTTGATATAGCAAATAGTGCAACAGCAATTAGCAGTAATTTTCGTCTACCAATACAATCTGAAAAAGTACCCCAAAAGAACTCTCCAATTCCTAAACCGATAAGATATGAATAAATTATTGATGCCATTGAGACACCAAAAACATTACTTATTTTATTTAGCGACGGTATTAAAATTGCCACTGCAAGTTGTGGGATAATAAGTATCAATATTATCATTAATATATTTTGATAGTGTTTTATATTAAGTTTATCCATTTATCTACGTACTAAATTTGTTATATCAGCAACCTGGCCTACATATATCCACTTATCTCCTTGCTTAAGCTTATCATTCTTAGCTCTAAAAAGCCTGAAGCCTTTATGTTTTGTATAAAACCTATATTCAAATATTTGAGGAAATGCATCATTATGAATTATATTGCTAACTCTATTACGATCATCAGGATGAATCTTTGACAGCCATAAATAAGCAGCAGCCATCAATTCTTTTCTATCATAACCTGTATTTTTTTCAAAATTTTCATTTATAAAAATATAACGGGGTTTTGGCTCTATTGTTGAAGCCCAGTGAATTGTATTTTTCAGTATTTTTAATTCATCCTGTAAATATATATTTTGTCTGTTGAGTTCTTTTTTTTCTTGCAGTTCAGTTATATCTTTGATTACTCCGAAAAAATTTACTCCGGAAACGTTAACTCGGTGGTGCAGCCATTTTTCCTTTCCAGTTCCTGGATCAATATATTTATATTCAATTTCAGTTTGTGGAATTTTAATGTTATGGAGCTCTTTTTTTACATAGTCTTTATAATCATCATGAATATAGTTTTTCCATTTATCAGCTAAAAACTGTTGCTTTGATAAACCAAAAATACTTTTTGTAGCATTATTTACAGATGTATATTTGAATTGATAATTAATCTTAGTGCCAGTCCATATAACATCTTTTATATTGCTAATAGCAGATGCTAGTTCCAGGTTAAGTTCATTTGCTCTTTTTTCTTCGGTTATATCTTTAATTGTACAAAGCATTCCTTCCACCATGTTATCGTCGTTTATAATCGGAACTTTTGTAATTAACCCCCACTTTTTTTTACGCGCACCAAGTATATGCATCTGTTCATTTATGAATTCTTTTTCCTTGGCTATTACAGTCGCATCCATGCGTGAGTTTAATGCTGCATCATTTTTGGGATAGAAATAATCATCTGTTAACCCCTCCACAAAGAGAGACGGCGGCTGCTCCAAAGACTTGAGAAATGATGAATTAGCAAGAATGTATTTATTGTTGGAATCTTTGATATAAAAAGCTGTGTGCATTGAGTTAACTAATGAGGATATAACTAATTTAGCTTTTTTTAATTCTCGTTTTTGCTGCATAATGTTACGAATAAAAAATATTTCATTGTTATCGTAAACTTTCTCATCCATACAACCTATGGATGTAAATGCAGATATATTTTTATTTAAGAAACTATTATGCACGATATTTGAAATTTCAGTTACAGGAACATCAAGGAAAGTTGCAAGTTTGGGTATCAATATTCTAGGTGGAGTAGAGAAACCAGTTTCCCAACGGGATATAGTGCTTTGGTGTACCTCACATTCTATAGCTATATCTCTATGTGATATTTTTTTGCTTTTTCTCAACTGTCTAAAATTTTCTCTATTAAAATACATATTTACCTGCCTTTCATAACATATAATATGCACAGGGAAAAAATAAATAATAAAAAAAATAGTCAAACATCAATAAAACATTCTATATATGTAAATTACAGCTTACATATGTGGAATGTCTTAATAAAAAATTAAATTAAAATGCATCAAATAATAAAAAAATTGCACTTTTGATGCAATAAAAACTTTGTTCAGTTATTTTTTTTGCATATATAAAATAGAACTGCATATTTAGTTTTATCAAAAATAATAATTATAATAAAAACTTTAAAGGATTAAGTGAAAATGAGTTCTATGGAATGTTTATATTTATCTGCTTTCTCAGGTTTCATCAATCATCTTCAGAAGGGCTTCGTTCATGATTTTTTTTGCAATAGACCGCTGTTCATGAGACGTAAGCTTGCTGAAATATTTTATTGATCGTTTAAACTCATCGGGAATCTCCGGATCGTTGAGAAGCGTAGCGTAATTGTTCTGCTGAATATTAGATGGTTGATGTACAGTAAATTGAGTGCTAAACTGCGTCAATTCCTCTTTTGATAGAGACTCAGCAAGAAATGGTAGAAGTTTTTCGCAAATTCCGTCAGTAATAAAATCAGCTTTACCGCTTAAATATTTACTTAAGTTTTTTTGACTAACTCCTGAAAGTCTTTCAAACTCTACTTGTGAACCAGCTTTATTAACAGCTAGTCGCAATGCATGCATGAAATTTTTAGTTATTTTTTTTCTTGGCATTTTATCCTCACTTTTTGTATTTATAATCACAAAATACTTCCTTGGATCTGCGCTTATTTATTGAACGATTCTTCCCTAAAGCTGTATATGCACAAATCAGCGAAAAGACCGGTCTTTATAAACTTATTCCAATCAGCGGACATTTCCGCTCCTGTAAGATAGCAAAAATCAACAGTAAATATGATCAACCTGATTTATTTAACACAAACAAGGAGGAAGCAAATGAAAACAATTCCGTGTCTGAATCTCAGAACAATGACAAGAAGAGAGGAAGTTTGGCAGGATGAAGAGGAAAAAAAAGAGCCCCAAGTTGCGGGAACAACTGAAGGGCAAAAACGAAAACACTTTAATAGATTATACCGCTGTTTATCATTAATTTCAATAATTTTCAGTAGATAAGGAGGGATTTAGACTATGCCTAACATTGCTATAAGATATGAATGTGAATCTTGCGGAAAACTTTTACTATCTTTTGATGAGGCGTGGAAGTGCGAAGATACCCACAAAATTTGTCGGCTGTGTCAATGTTTTGACGTTGACCTTAACGGGCCGCTTATATGTAGCCATGGTCCTACGGAAAAAGAATTGTCTAAACAAACTGGAACTTGCAATAATTTTACGAGGAAAGAAAAATGGATACGAAAAAAGTAATAAAGAAAGCATTGATAGGGTGTGATCGCTTGGAAGTAGCCAAAATCATGGAGATCCACGTTGGAAGCCTAAACAACCAGGTTGCCGGTGAATTACCGTATAAACCAAAAGGTAAGACACAAAACTTTCTTGACCGGGTTTATAATTTTATCGACGCTACTTACGAAGCTACCGGCAAAATGATTGCTCTTCAGGCCCTGGCAGAAGAGTTTGGTTTTATTCTTATTAAAAATCCTACTGTTTTCGCTGCCAAATCTCCTGTTATCACTAAAATTGCCGAGATTTTTAAGGACTTTGCAGGCGTTGTTGATGAAATTAGCAAGGCCGTTGAGGATGGGATCATTGAAAAACATGAGGCTGAAAAAGTCCGGGATAGATGGGAAATACTGAAGCGTCAAACAGAAGAGTTTGTCCTGGCATGTGAGACCGGCAGTTATGATAGAAAAACCCACCCCCTGCCCCTCCCGGGAGGGGAACCTGGAAGGGATGTATAATGAATAGAAAACAGGAATATTTTGATTGTTTTTTAGAAGGAGCCAGACTTGGTAGAGTTTTCAATATAAATGAACGCAAACAAATGAAGCATGCCATGGAAATAATTATAAAAGATCCAAATGGCTTAAAAGGCTATCAAACAATTGGACTTGCTGAGGCGTCCAAATTACTCAACATCCCACGATACGATGTATTGAAGTTATGGAACAAACATAATCTTCCTATTCTCAAGCTATCCGGAAGTAAGCAATCAGCTGTCAGACTGTATAAATATGATTTTATGTCTATTCAGGTAGCCCTTCAAAAAAACTACACAGATAATGTTAAAAAAAGGAGGAGGAGCTCACCCACCCCTTAATCCCCTCCAGGGAGGGGAACAAGTGAAGCTTAAAAAAAATCATGCAGCGTGAGTATACCTATTGCGGTGCAGCCTATCATGCTACCAGGTGCATAGGCTGCTTTTATTTTAATGAATGTCAAAATCTAAAAAGTTATTACGGGGACGAGGAAGAGAAACCCCGGAAGAAACGGAAATGATAAAATAAAATGCTTAATTATAATTATATAAAAGATGAAATAACCCAGGCGCTGCTCAGCGACCAGATTTTGAAGTTCAAACGTGTAGGCAATGATCTAAGGGATGGTGTTTGTCCCAGCTGTGGGCAAAAAGAACTGTTCGTTAAGCTTGACAAACCTTTCCGCGTTCAGTGCCGACGTTATGATAATTGTAATTATTCAGAATCTACAAGAAGTCTGTATCCGGATATATTCGAAAATCTCAGTAAAAAATATCCTGCAACGGAAAAGGATCCCAACGCATCAGCCAATGCATATATGAGTATTAACAGACACTTTGATTTAAAAGTAGTTAAGAGTATGTATCACCAGGCAGTGATAAAAACAAAATCCGGAGCATTTGCAGAGACTGTTCGTTTTCCGCTTTGGGGCAATCATTACTGGGATCGCATTATTGATGCTGAAAAAGTAAGGGGAAACGAAGGTAAAAAAGTTAAGATAAGCTATAAGAGTAATTTTCAGGGAACAGGCTGGGTACCACCCGGCACGACCTTTGAAAAGAATGATATTGTATATATTACTGAAGGTATCTTTAAGTCATTAGCTTTTCTGCATTTTACTGATGAAAAATATAAAACAATAGCTGCTATTTCCTGCAGTAATCTCCCCAGAAACATTATAAAAGAAAATAAAGGTAAAGATATTACCTGGATTCTCGCTAATGATAACGATAATGCCGGTCAAATATATGCGAGAAAATATAAAAAAGAAATAGAAGGCATGGGAGAGAAATGTCTTGTAGCGTTTCCGGAAGTAGGTAAAGACTGGGATGATGAACATCGTAATGGCCGGCTAAATCAAAAGTATTTAGAGGAAAGTATCTGGCGAGGCTATTATCTGATGGCCGATAATGCACAAACTAGAGCTTTTTATCATTGGTGTAAGTTTAGGTATTATTTTCATGTTTATCAGTTCAATAATGCCTTATATCGTTATAAGATTGACCATAGTAAAAATGATGAAGAGATTGAAGACTTAAAAACTCATATAAGTAAGTGGAGTAGTTTTAATAATGGTTTACTTGCTGCCTATATTTCAAAGTTTTCAGGGTTTTGTCAAACAGAACGAATAAGCAACTGCAGTCCTAGTTTTCAGTATATAGAAAAAGATGTTCTTACTGATGATCAGTATTATAATTTTAAATTTGATTTTTCTTCCGGAAATCCTTCATTAAATATTACTTTAGAAGGCGGAGCACTTGAAAGTGCCAGCAGCTTTAACAAAGCTCTACTTACTAAAACACCCGGAGGAACATTTGATGGAACCGTCAAGGATCTTAAACGCCTGCGTGATTTCTGGTTTAACAAAAAAATCAGTTATATAAAGACAGTTCCTTTCATTGGGTATGATAAAGACAGCCAAGTTTATATTTTTCCTGAATTTGCTTTTCATAAAGGGAAATTTTTAGACATAAATAATCAGGGTTTTATCTCTGCCGGCAAAGAAAGAATTAAATCCGGATTTAGGTCTGTACATATACATAAACCTGAAAAAGGAGATATAACCTGGATAAATGATTATATAGGCGCGTTTCAAATGAACGGCCTTGTTTTAATGAGCTGGTGGCTTGGTTCGCTTTTTTCAGAACAAATCCGGGCAAAGCTTCAGTCCTGGCCATTTCTTGAATATACGGGTGACCAGGGAGCTGGTAAGTCAACTCAGATTGAATTTATGTGGAAATGCTGCGGTCGTGACAATTACGAAGGATTCGACCCCAGTAAATCAACTTATGTTGGTAGAGCTAGAAACTTTCAGCAGCTTGCAAACCTACCGGTAGTCCTGCTTGAAGGTGATAGAGGTGATTCCGGTGCAAAAAAACGCAGTTTTGATATGGATGAGCTCAAAACTGCATTTAACGGCCGCGGGATCCGTGCGATGGGCGTTAAGAAAAGAGGAGCAGAAACAGAGGAACCGGCTTTTCGTGGATCAGTATTAGTTTCTCAAAATGCAGAGGTAGACGGTTCAGATGCTTTACTTTCACGCATAGTCCATTGTCACTGTACCAGATCTCACTTTACAGATAAAACTGAAATAAAAGCCAGGCGTTTATCATCCCTTACACAAAAAGACTGTTCAGCATTTTTATATCATGCACTAAAAAATGAAGATCTTTTATTGAAACGTTATTTAAAGAAATTTTTTGAATTAGAAAAAAAGTTTAAAGCCCGTTCAAAAGCAATACAAAACAGGTTGATTCTTAATCATGCCCAGGTTGCTGCATGGGCTCATCAGTTACCTCTCATATTTGGGGATAGGATATCTAATCAATTGTGCCTTGATGTAGAGGATTATATCTGGACCAGATGTTCAAAACGTCAAAGAAGGTTACTTGCCGATCATCCACTTGTACAACTTTTCTGGGAATACTACTATGATCTCAATGAAAAGAGGACAGGAACTGATGGGGTTCAGGAATTACTTAACCATAGCAAAGATTCATCAGAGATAGCGATTAACCTTACACAGTTCCAGGAAGTAATTAATTCACATAATCTTGAACGTATATCAACAACAGACTTAAAAAAGTTACTTCCTCTATGCCGGTCTCATCGTTTTATTTGCCAAAAAACAACTCGCTCACAAATCTATAACACATCTAAATATTGCTGGATATTTGAAAACAGCAGAAACAGGGAGGTTTAATTTTTTTTAGCTGTTTTATGTGGTTTTCTTAAAATCTGAAAGTGTGTCGGGAATACCTAACATTTCTAACATAAAGTAAATATATAATATAACATATTGTTAAATAGAGACTTATATGATTTTCAAAAACCTAACAAAACCTAACATACCCTAACATTTTAAAGAGGTAAAACCTAACATTACCCTAACATCTGTTAGAGTTATAAAGACTTAACTATAATATAGTTATCTAAAATCAGTAAAATCCTGTTAGGTTTTGTTCTAACAGAGACCGCTATTGATTATCAAGAGGTTATGACTAAAAAAAGGGCCTGTTAGAAATGTTAGGGTTTTCCGACGCAACAACAAATAATATGTAAATAATTGAATAAACTATGAACTCAATAATAAATAAAATTGCGGTGGAATATCCGAGTTTAGATCTCGAAGCGATCAATATCCTGTTGACGATATACGAAAATCCGGGATGCTGTATCCGTGAGGTTGCGGATATTCTAAGTATGAACCAAAAAGCTGTCCAGCTCAGAATAACTTTAATGGGAGAAGGAAGAAAAGGGAGAAAATCAAGCAGCCTAAATTTAATCAATGTTGACTATAAGAAGAGCGACAGGCGGAAACGTGACCTAATGCTTACGCCTGCAGGTGAGGAGCTGGCCAAGATGTTAGGTCCATTAAATAATAACCACGGAACACACTGAAAATACGGAAAGGGAGATTAAAAAAAATGAACTTTGGAATAAAAAAAGGTAGCTCTAAAACAGTAACTCTGGAAGATATTCAACAAAAACTTGTGGAAAAAGAACAAATTAATCATATA
>CAZGAI010000132.1:0-8544 GCA_964523175.1 uncultured Victivallales bacterium
TATTATCACTAATATTTTTCTTAGAGCTAATTACTCTAATTATTCTTTCTCTAGTTATATTTCTTGCAGTTTTAGAGTCCATTTCAATAACAATATATTCCCTTGAACTTTTATCACATTCATGGTTAATGTCAATGACTGATTGTGCAGTCGCGCCAGACCCTCCATAAGCATCCAGAATAATTGAATTTTCAGTAGTCGAAAGTTTGATTATGAATTTAATTAGACTAACAGGTTTAGGAGTCATAAAAACAATCTCTTCTCCTTTTTCACTAAAAATATCTTTCATTACCTGATATGCCTGAGAATAATCTCCAGTAATATTATGGTCACACCATATATTTGAAATGATACCATCATCATAGATGCAATTATCACCAACACCAGTTCCCGTTAAAAGGTGTTTAAGATTGTTTGGAAGCCATTTTTCTTTGTTTTTTGCATAGATCAAAATTGGTTCTATATCATTTGATATTAAATTTCGGTAGGCATTATTATTATAATATGATCTCCATGCTATCTTTGTTACAAAATTTCCCCCACCAAATACCTCATCCATTAGCAGCTTTAAATGTGCCTCTTCAGCAAAATCAATGCTTATAAAAATTGCTCCATTTTCTGACAGAAGTTTTCTTAACTGAAAAAGTCTTGGATACATAACACATAGCCATCGATCATGAGAGTCAAATTCGTCTAAATTTTTACTAATATTTTCATATAAATACTTTAGAACCTCATCGCTGGCGACATTATCATTATAACCCAAAAATGTTAAACCAGTATTATATGGAGGATCTAAGTATATACAATCAATTTTTCCCTCATAGTGCTCAGTCAATGTTTTTAAGGCAATTAAGTTATCACCTTCTATAATCATATTATGTGAACTGGCGGCATTATATGATAAGTTTTCATCAATAATTAAACTGCCAAGTGGGATTTTGTCTATATAATTTTTAGTCTCTCTTTTACCTTTCCAAATTAATTCAGGCATTTATAGCTCCATCATTTTAATTTTACATAATGTATAGGTGATCCTGATATTTCCGGTAATTAACAAATACCTCATAAAATGCTTTTTCCATACCAATATCATCAAATTTCTGACTATATGTATTATTACCAGTATCATCTGTTACTTCACAGGAAAAGAACCGACCATCAGGTAGTACCATGATAAATGCTTCAACGAAAGAATCTCCCAACTCTATAGTCAAACAGTGCTTGAACTTCTCTTTATATCTATCTGTAAATGCATTAAAATCTTCAAAGGAAACTCCCATCTCTCTGTTATAAAATTCTAACGGTTTAATAAGAGTCCATTTTTCTGGATTTAAATCTTCTATTATTTGTGTAAAATCATCATTATAGTTAAATTTAGTTATGATAGTATTAATCTTTACTCTTATATTAGGGTTGACTTTCCTAATCATAGCAACACGTTCTCTAACATTATCCAGTGAGGCATATTTATTATGCCTGGTAACAGCGCCAAATTCTATCTGGCTTTCTCTTGTACATGCGTAAAGACTAATCCCCAGCTGTCTTAAATGAGGTCCTATTCTAAGAACCATGTCCTCAGATAGGTTATTGGCATTAGTAATTATAGAGGGATTAAACCCTATTTTGCTAGCGAAAGCAAAGATTAAATCAATATTTGGAACGAGAAGAGGTTCTCCACCTGTTACATTTAGTCTAATTTGAGAATAATCCAGTCGATTACCAAGTGGGTTATTTGGGTTATCAGGCTGAAAAAAATCATATAACCGTTTTATCAAATTGCAATGATCTTCAACAGAGTGTCCCATATAATTTGGTTTCCCATCAAAATCAATATCGGTAAAACAGTGTTTGCAGTGATAATCACAAACATCTGTGATTAAATAATTTATAACTATTTCTTTTACTTTTTGTTTGTTATACATATGCCGGGGCCTCCATTATTGTAATTTTTTGTTTAAATGATTAATAGCCCCCTACATGTTTACAGGACGAATACCTCTTACTCCAGTGGCAATGGCAACACCTGAACTTGTACCAAGTCTTGCTGCACCATGTTCGATAAAAGCTTTTGCTATGTCATAGTTTCTAATTCCGCCGGCAGCTTTAATACCTATCTTATCACCAACCACACTTTTAATTAATGCTACATGATCCAGTCTGGCACCTTCAGATCCAAAACCGGTCGAAGTTTTGATTATATGTGCCCCGGCTTTCATAGCAAATTCAGAAGTTAACTTTATTTCTTCATCAGTCAGATAACAAGTTTCCAGTATTGCGTGAATTTGGATATTTGTCTCCTTTACTGCTTCAACAACAAGCCGTATTTCCTGTTCTACATAGTCGTAATTATTAGACTTCAATGCTGAAATATTTATAACCATTCCTATCTCGTCAGCACCTTCATCTGCTACACTTAACGCTGCATCTACTTTCCCTGCTTTAGTTGTTGCCCCTAATGGAAAACCAATAACAGTGCCTACCTTTACATCGCTTTCTACAAGTGTTCTTTTTGCGAATGCTACATAATATGGATTAACACAAACTGAGTGAAAATTGAAAGCTTCTGCTTCTTTACATAGCTTTTCTATATCATAAAATGATGCAGTAGCTCTTAATTCTGTATGATCGATATATTTTTCGGTTTCTTTTGGTGTGTTAATAATTGGCATATCCGCCTCCTTTGTTAGTTATTAAGTCGTTATTAGAAATTAATGCCATTTTTATTATAAAATATTATTCATAAAAAAGCACTATATTTTATAATAATAATAATAAAATGGTTTATTTTTTATCAAAAACACCATTACCAAGGTAAGAACTAACTGGGGCAAGATTTTTATGCGAAAGAATAGATTTTTTATCTCTTTTGTCCTGTTTAACACTTGGTGTTACTAAAAGACCATATGAAGCATTACTGCTAAAAGTATTACTTTTAATTATACCCATATGTGCAGCAGGTAACAGGAAAGTTCCCATCCATGATATTGGGGACCTTATAAATGGTGTCCAGTATCCGTCTTCTCTGAGGTCAAAGAGAGCACTGGAAGTCAATACCTTTCCATCACCGGGCCCATATTCTGTGACCCTGACAGCACCGGTTTTCCTATTAACTAAAGCTGTACGGCTGGTCTCTACAGCATTCCCGGCAAACAAGAACATTGCGACATCATCCGGAGGTCTGGCTTTTACCTGCATCGCCATTGTAAACTGCTTAGCACGACGTAAACTCTTTCTTAAATAATCAAGCGCAATCTCTCTTCTTTCAACCGGATCATCAACATCTGGCAACAATATTTGAAGAATACTATCCTGCCTTGGATCAGCCAATCCCCAATTCAATTCAATCCAAACATCAGGATCAAAGATATCAACTTCAGCACCATTGGGATCATCTTCGTAAAGGACCGATCTGAATCCATATACAGGCATCATCTGATAGTAAGTGGCAAAGGTTCCAATTAAAGCAGGGGGATACTTAGGAGTTCCAAAAGCTACCCTTAGGCCGTTAATCAACTCCAAAACCGTATCCAAATATCCGGCATTGGGTGTTCCGACAACTAAAAGCTTATCTATATACTTACTACCTTTCCATGTAATTTCAGGTATAGAATTGTCAGCAGGTAAGTCTTCATCTCCATATCGAAGGTAATATCGGGAGAGCAAGCCACCCATAGAGTGTGCAACTATATCAAACTGAACATCATAATTTTTTATTCCATAATTTTTTTCATATTCTTTCTGGAGATATGCACGATTACGAAGAATATACTTGTGCAGTTTAGATGCACTGTAAGGTAAATCCTGACGCCAATCATAGTAAAACGGAAAGAGTGAGTAAAAATGTTTTCCTTCAGGTAAAGGTTTTCCGTATTCTACATAACCTGATTTAAGAAGAATAAGAAGTAAATCCTCATATACATTAAAGTATAAAGGTATTCCAAAGAGCTGTACTTCTAAACTTTCAAGAAAAGAGTATGCCTCAGCGTTTTCATCTAATTCAATTAAACTGTGGTCTTTGGACATCTTAAGGCTTAAATCATAAATATACTGGTCATTAAGTCCGGTAATTGAATCCCAGAAACTGACTTCTCCCCATACTACTCTTCCATTTGCTTCATCTCTCAGCTTAGAACCAAGAAAACCATGAATAACAATAACAGGATTACGGGACGGTCCTTCATATTCCCGGTATGGCTTCATTAATTTTCCGCGAAGAGATTTGTCTAATACTTCCTGAGATTGGTAGGAACCTATGGAGGTACATCCGGATAAAACCAGGTATAAACTTATTGCTGTAAAAAAACTTATAATCCTAAATTTCATTGCCAGTGGTCAATCTGCTGTAATATCTTTTTTAGATTACTATTTTTAACCATAGTTGTTTTCTGCAATTCTATACCTGAATAGTTTAAATAATCATAGAGGCTTTTAAGAGAAACGCTTCCAACTTTACCAAACACAGTTCCTCTCTTAACTCCCCGTTTGGCCCATATATATGCCTGCAGATAAAGCTTTTTATCTATAGCTTGAGTACATTCAAAAAAGCAGGATATGGTAATAAGTTTCTGAGCCTTTAGCTTCCATGCTTTACCAGTAATCGTATTATCTGTTTCAGATTTCTTTAAAATTTTCATTGAGTTAACATATACTTCTACGCTATTTCTGGGAGAACTGTTGTAGGCTTTGACTATTTTACTGTCCAGTTCCCGGTAAAAGGTTTCGTCATTCTTGACACCACAAGCAGATAAAGAAAGAAATAGAAGGATAAAAATTACGGGTAATATTTTAAAGTTATTTAGCAACACAATTTCCATATTTCGGTATTAATTAATAAAAGTATCAAGGGATTATTTCCGCAATCACCCGTAGTAATAAAACAGAGAAACCTGAATTATTTTATAACTCTATTAAGCACCGAAATTAATATCTGAATTAAAGTCAGACTTTTTTAATGTCATGTTTGATACATTGTTACTTTTATTAACAACGTTTGAAGCCTTAGCTTCAGAGTTATTTATAGAAATATTTGAGTTGATGTTAGAGTCATCTTTGGCGATATCTGTAATATTTAAATTAGATGAAAAATTATTTATTTCCGCTAGTTCTGCTTTAATGCCTAAACTAATTTTTGACGGGCTCAGCATAGTTTTAACTTTAGCTATATTGGAATAATTAATTTCTAAAAGCTCTTTCTTTATTCCTGAATTTAATTTAGTTGCATTTAGAGCAATCTTATTAATTTGAATAATTGAAGAATATACAGAAGGACTACATAAAAGAAAAATAGAAGACAAAAGTAATAAGATTTTACAGTTCATTTCTATACCAATCATGCATTTGTTATAGTTAGCTTGTAGCTAGAGGAACGAAAAATATTCACAGAATGAGGTAACTTTATATTTATTTTACTCTCATTGTTCTAATTTGTCAATAGGTTAATTAAAAAAAGTCCTACTAAACTAGAGTATGTTTGAAAAGCTTATTTGAGTACGAATTTGGAGCATAACCCCGCAATCTATCTTATCAGTCCTGCTATTTTTTAAATAAGTACTTAACAATATATCATGGACAAAACATTTTACGCACCAGAGGGTCGAGGAATAAAACCCTTACTGATTTAAAACAGTCAAACTAATAAATGTCAGTGTAATAGGCATTGATGAGATTTATATAAAAAGCCAAGGAAAAGAAAAGTATACAACAATTGAGAGACTCGAAGAGCGACGCAGTATTATATGTCCGAGATGGCAAAGGAGCTGATTCTCTTAAAATTTTGGGCAAAAAGCTCAGGCATTCCAAAGCAAAAATTGGTGTTCTATTGCAACAAAAACTGAAATTGAAGAACTTAATGATATGGCAAAAACAATAGGAACCTATCTACACGAAATAATTGCGAACTGGAAAACTGATGCTCTATCAAAATGCAGAAGATGCGTATTTAATCTCTCTTTCAACGACAAACTTAGGCAATCCATTTTCAGATTGAATTGATTCTCCCCAGTTATTTTGAATAAACCGTTTGTATTGATATGTCCATTTATTTTCACTTTTTCCTTTCTGATTACTCAGATTCTGTTCAATTAAATTTCCCTTATTATCATATTCAAGGATAATTTCTGAATAAAGTTTGTTATCAGAGTTGTACACATTTTGTTCAATTAAATTTCCGCTTTTATCTTTTTTAGAAATGACTCTCATTACAGGACTTCCGTCTAATTTATAAGAAATTTCCTCAATTGTTTTTCCCCCGTCTCTATACTTCCATTTATTATTAAGGTCACCACGGGTATTATACAGGTTACGTTCAGTTAACTTCCCTTTGTTGTCGGTCCTGTTAATCAATATATTTCCAAGGTTACCTTTAGAGTCATATATATTCTCCTCAGTCGGCACTCCCTCTTTGTCATAATGTTTTATAATTTTTACATTATGACTGCCGTCTGAGTTATACATATTCTCTTCAATTAATTTTCCTCTGCTGTCATACTCTCTAGTAACTTTTAACTTTATGCCACCGTCTGATTTGTACCCTATAATCTTTGTTGCATTCCCCATGTCATTGAAGGTAATATCACAACTCGATTCCAAAGGTGTCTTATTTTTTCTTTGACCTTTAATAATTTCTCCATTTTTATTTACTGCAGAATAATAAAAAATTCTTATCGATTTTACTTTTCCCTTAAGGTTCATTTCCTTGAGAGTATTCTTTTCTTCAGGAGCATTCTTTTCCTTATTAGTATTTATTTCCTTAGAGGCATTCTTATTAGTCTGAGTATTCTCTTCTTTCGTGACATTCTTATTAGTCTGAGTATTCTCTTCTTTCGTGACATTCTTATTAGTTTGAGTATTCTTTTCTTCAATGCCAGCCTTCTCATTTTTAGCATCAGAACAACCGCTTAGTAAAATAATGATAAATATGAGAGTTGTTATTTTCATTGTTGTTTCCTTAAACTTTATTCGATAAAAATATTATTAGTCAAAAACATACTTGTAGGCGCAGTAAATGAATCAAAAATGATAAATTAGATAAATCGTTATTTTTAAAATATTTTTAAAATTCAGACTAATTTAAAAGCACTTTTTATACCATGGATAACCATATTAGAAGCAATTGCAACAAGCAGAAGCCCCATAAGCCTTGATACTACAGCCTGACCCGCTTTTCCCATAAATTTTCCTAATCTGCTTGAGAAGAGCATGCACACCCATGCAATAAGCAGAACAGCCAAGATAATTAAGATTAGTAGAGATCTACTTCCAATTGTTTCACATTCGCGTGCATAAACAATTGCAAAAACAATAGTTCCAGGACCTGACACCATAGGTACTGCAAGAGGTACAATACCAAGAGTCTTGCAATCCTCTCTATCAGACTGAATTCCTTCATTGTCTTTCTTTGAATAGTGAGATTCATTCCCTTTTCCCAGAACCATGGATAACCCGATTATCAAAAACAGTAAGCCACCTGCGATATATAAATCATTTATAGTAATGCCGCATAATTTTAGAATATAGCTACCGAGAAAGACAAAACCAACTACAATAATAAAAGAAGCAATTAAACATGTAGTTGCAATTACATCTTTTTCTTTATTTGTATAATCTTTTGTAATACTAAGAAAAAAAGACGTTAGTACTAAAGGGTTAGCCATAATAATAAAACTGCAAAATATCTGTATATAGTTGATGTTGTGCATTTTTTACCTTTTTGAAATTTTTGAATAGATATTGACAAAATTATTGATTTTTACTCAGAAACTAATTTATATCTTAAATTCACAATTTAAATGTTTTATAGTTAAAGAATTAACTTGTACTTATTTTATTTCCTGTTTTGGAAATTGTAAATTGAATTTTGGAATTTATTTGTAATTTTCTTACAATAAGAATATGTATAATACAATAAAGTTTACATTGAAATTTATAATTTGAAATCCGAAACAATAGTCATATTAGAAAATAACCCGGAACTGTTTTATGGATTCTTTGAAAATTAATAAAAAAGTTGCATGTATTATTCTTGCCGCAGGCGCCGGACGCCGTTTTGGTATGCCGAAATGGCAGGCTGAATATGGAGGGAAAACTTTTCTTGAGTTAATTATTGAAAAAGTAAATAATGCAGGTATTTACGATATAGCATGTGTAATACGAAAAGATTCAGTTCCAAATATAAAAAAGATCAAATATACTGTTAACCCAACTCCTGAGCTCGGTATGTTTTCTTCTCTGTTTTACGGAATAAATGTTTTTCCTGATAAACTAGGCTACGTGATAATTCCTGTAGATCATCCTTTTTTTGAATATGAGACATTGATAAAACTATGTTCCTCATTTAAGAACCAGGGTTTTTGTAACATAGCAAGACCAGTATATAAGAGCAGACCGGGACACCCGATTGTTATACCCGGAACTTTGGCTAAGCATATACCGATCGGAGATTATGACGGTGGATTGAAAAAGTTTATAGAAGATGCGGATGTTCCTCTTAAAAACGTAAATGTATATGACCGTGGAATCTTAATGAATATTAATACTGTAAAT
>CAZGAI010000133.1:0-8502 GCA_964523175.1 uncultured Victivallales bacterium
GTAGTATGTGCTTATCCTAAATTAATGCTCTCAAATAATAAAATTAATATTCAAATACTAACTTTAGAATATCTAATCAATTAGTCAACAACTTATGCAGTATATTTCTATCAAAATATATATTATAGATTTATGTATATTCAACTCTGTATCTAGTATTTTCTATTGACTTTTCTATGATTTTGCGGTAAAATTAATTTTAGATATATTTTGAAAGTTTTTAAATAATAATAGGATTTGAAATGTTCAGAGGATATAAACCCAACAGAAAGAGAACTAATTTTATTATTTATATTACTGCTGTATTGGGTGTAATTCTTACATTTGTTGCATATTTGCTCATCAATGAGAATGAAAAGGAACACCTCAAATTTGAATTTGAAAAAGAAGTTGAACCGATAATCTCATCTATCCAGTATTCTTTGGAAGAGGTTATTGCAGATGTAGATCAAATTGTTAGATTTTTTGAAAGCAGTACAGAAGTTACGAGAGCACAATTTAAGTATTTTACTGAGAGGCTTATTGCAAGAAAAACATCTATTCTGGCACTTGAATGGATACCCCTTGTAAAACATTCAGAAAAAGAACTCTATGAAACTTCTGCACAGAAGGATGGAGTTGATGGATTTCGTTTTAAAGAAGTGGTTAATGGTAAAAGAGTGTCTGTTTCTAAACGCCAAACTTATTTCCCTGTCTATTATTTTGAGCCATATAAAGAGAATGAATCCGCTGCCGGTTTTGATCTGGGGTCTAACTCTACACGACTGAAAGCTTTAAACCGATCACGTGATTCAGGCCTTCCTGTTGCAATAGCAAGAATACACCTTATTCAAGAGAATGAAAAAAAATATAATTTTATGGTTTTAGCACCTGTATATATTAAGGGTAAACCTATTAAAACTCTTAGCGAACGACGTCGAAATCTTAGAGGATTCGCTGTAGGAATTTTTCGTGTTGATAACCTTGTTACCACAGTGTTGGGACAGCATGGAGAGGAAAAATTAGTTATACAGCTGCTTGATCTCAGTGCGTCGGAAGATCAAAGGATTTTATATAAAAATTATTTTTCTAACTCTCCTGTAATTTACTCAATTAATAAAACTTTTATTTTTGCAGGGCGCAGACTTTCTATTAAATGCTCTGTAACTGAAAGAGATTTTAACTCTTATTATTCTTTATTCAGAACTTCACACCTCGCTATCGGAATAGGAATAATTATAACAGTTTTAGTGTTACTTCTGCTTTATAAAATTTTTAATAAAATGGAATCAGAAACAAAGAAAAAAATGAGCGAAGTATACGAGCAGCAGAGGGCCATTATGGCATCAATGCCGGCATTAGCATATATGAAGGACAGCTCTCTTAAATACATTGTAGCAAATGAAGCTTTTTATAAATCACTTAAAACTGATTCCAAAGAAATAGCAGGAAAAAGTGATTTTGACTTTTTCCCTGAAGTTGAAGCTAATGACTTTTCTGAGGAAGATCAAATTATAATTAAATCAGGAAAACCGCTTCTTAATCATGAAGAATACCAGACAAATGCCTCAGGGGATAGGCGCTTTGTCCTTACTACAAAGATTTCTATACGTAATTCATCCGGAGATATTGTCGGCCTTGTAGGTACCACACTTGATATCAGTGACCGAAAAAAAGCTGAAGATGATTTACTGAAAAAGTCTATTGAACTTGAATATTCAAATAAAGAACTTGAAAGTTTTGCCTACGTTGCTTCCCATGACCTTAAAGCCCCTTTACGAGCCATTGATAACCTTGCTTCATGGATTTCAGATGATTTAGAAGATCTAATGGAAGATGAAACAAAGGAACATATTACGCTCTTAAGAAGCAGAGTTGAAAGAATGGATAACCTACTCAACAGTCTGCTTGCATATTCCCGGGTCGGGCGAGCTGATGCAGAAATTTCAGCAGTTGATATAAATGCTCTAATTGAAGAGATTGTCAGTATGACTAATCCGCCGGAGGGTGTTTCTATAAATACTACAATGACAATGCCTACACTCAATACATTCAAGGCTCCACTGCAACAGGTGTTTATGAACTTAATTGGTAATGCGGTAAAGCATCGAAATGAACAAGACATTAATATAGAGATATTTTGTGAATATAATGATGGTTTTTATAAATTTACAGTAAAAGATGATGGCCCGGGTATACCTGTAGAGCATCAGGCTAAAGCATTTGAACTATTTCAAACGCTTAGGCCGCGGGATGAGGTGGAAGGCAGCGGTATGGGCCTTGCTATTGTTAAAAAAACAGTTGAAAATAATGGTGGCATAATTACAATTGATTCAGGAGAAGGCCCCGGAGTCTCCTTTTCATTTACATGGCCTAAGAACATAAAATAAGGGAGACTTACTTTGAAAAATAGTAATGATGTAAATTTTCTTTTAGTTGATGACGATGATGTTGATATAATTGGAATTAAACGTGCCTTTAAGAAACGGAATATTAATAATACAGTTTTTAGAGCTAAAGATGGAATAGAGGCATTAGATATTCTGGAAGGCAGCAGTACTAAAATCCATAAACCATATATGATTATTCTGGATATTAATATGCCCCGAATGAATGGGATTGAATTTATGAAACAATTGCGTAATAATCCCAAACATAAAGATGCCATAGTTTTTGTTTTGACTACATCTCAATATGATGAAGATAAAGTAAATGCATATTCCTTTAATATTGCGGGATATATTACTAAATCCAGCTTTGGTGAAAATACAGATAAATTTCTTGATATTATTGAATCATATTTAAAAATAGTTGATTTCCCATCCTAACATCAATAAGGAATTATTGTTAATGACAAATATTAAGTTACTAATTGTAGATGATGATAAAGTAGACAGGCTTTTTATAAAAAGAGAACTTAACAAAATTGACAGTACAATAGAATTTTACGAGGCGGATTCGGCCACAAATGCTTTAGAACTCACCAGCCAACATGCTTTTGACTGCATTACTATGGACTATCATTTACCTGATAGTAACGGGCTGGAAGCCCTTTTACAAATTGAAGAAATAGTCCCTATAATAATGATAACAGGGGATGATAGTGAAACTTTAGGCCTGCAGGTTGTAAAGTCCGGAGCACAGGATTTTTTGCAGAAAAAACAGCTGACAGGTGATAAAATTTATCGTTCAATATGTTTTTCTATTGAAAGAAACCGAATATTATCAGCTAATAAAGATCTTTCTTTTCGTGATGAATTGACCAAACTGTATAACCGAAGCGGTTTTTCATATTACACAAAGAAAAGGCTCAAATTTTTAAAACTTGTTAATAGGATTAACTGTAAAACACAAGTTTTTTTTATAAATATTGATAATCTAAAAAAAATAAATGATTCATTTGGACCCAAGATGGCTGATCGGATGTTAATACATGTTGCAAATATTTTAATGAACTCATTTCGTGAAACAGATGTTATCTCTCGTCTAGATAGAGATGGTTTTGCTGTATTGCTTACTAGAAATTGTTCTGAATCAGGTCCAGATCCTATTTTTGAACGGCTTGAAAACAATGTAAAGGAAAAAAATGCTGCATATGAAACTCCAGGCATTAAACTTTCTATAAGCAATGGTTCCACCATACATTATAATATGCCCGAATCTTCTTTAGAATTACTGCTCTTAGAATCAGGTAATAAGATAGATAAAAGCAAAAAAAATGACAAAGATAGATAACTACATTTAATAATAAATGAATAGAATATACTTGGGACTCGAAGATGAATGATTTAATGAAACGAATAACTGAATTAGAAAAAGAACTTTCATTTAATACAGATAACCTAGTATTGCTTCAGACAGTGTATGCACTTAACAACTGCCTTGAAATGAAAGACAAATTTATTGCAGAACATCAAAAACGTGTTGCTGTTCTGGCAGTAAAAATAGCAGAAAAACTTAATTATAAATTAAAGGGAATTCAAGGCATATACTTAGCTGCTTTAATTCATGATATTGGTAAATTGAGTATTCCATCTGAAATACTTGAAAAGGCACAAATGCTCACAGATGAGGAGATGTCGAAATTAAGAAATCACCCTGTTCTGGCGTATGACATTATAGCAAATATTGAGTATCCATGGCCTATAAAGGATATTATTATTCAGCACCATGAACTGCTTGACGGTACCGGTTATCCATACGGTATATCAAGTAAAGATATACTTCAGGAATCCCGGATTATTACGGTGGCTGATACTGCTGAAGCAGTTTGTACAATAAGACCGTTCAAAGGGACATATGGCGCCAAAGAAGCAGTAAAGGAGCTGAAAAAAGGAAAAAGTGTTAAATATGACAAAGCTGTAACTGAAGCGTGCATTAGTATATTAGAAGGCAATTGTTTTACCTGGGAAACTGCTATTCCTCGACACAGGCTATACAAAACTTCTAACTGAAGATATTTATTTTATTGTAGGTGTGGATTCCTAAATTCCGCAGTTGATTTTGAAGGTTTAGATGTGAGGCAGCTAGGTGAAGCTGTAGTTTCTACTGAAATCCGACGCTAACGAAGCAGATGAGCCTTCAAAATTAACCTTTATGTTAGAAAAAACAAAAAAATAATTAACCCATTGGATGAAAGAATAAAAATGTATAATAAGTTCCATATAAGCAACTTATATCTTTTTTATTTTTTCTAATGCGGCTTTTAGAATTATATAAGTGTGCCTAGCGGAAGAAGGATGTCAGCCTCATTTTTTTTCGGTTCAATGTATTTATGGTATCCTGAGAGCACTGAATTATATTGTTCCAATACGCTTTTTGGAGTTCTTGCTCTTTCCTCAATGTCTCTTCTGAATCTTCTTCCAAGGAGTATTTCAGGTTTGACATCAAGCCACAGTCTCAGGTCAACAGGGTCGTTGGCTTCGCCTTTGTTAAATGCGTGAAATGAAAATATACCTTCAAGTAAAATTATAGTATCGTAATCAGGAACTACTTTTATCAACGGTTCCTTTTTTCTCTCTGAAATTGTCATATCATATTCTGGAATTTCTATCTTTGTACCCGGTTTGGAATATATAAGTTTTTCTATGATTTGACGGCAGAGTTTAAGCTCTAGAGCTACAGGAGCATCAAAGTTAAAATCTCCTACACTGTCAGGTTTCATTTTACTCCTGCCAATATAAAAATTATCTGTTGTAATAATATAACAGTTTGTATATCTTCGGCAAAGCCAGGATTTACCTGAGCCAGAAGGTCCGGATACTAAGTGAAGTCTTCTTTTTTTCATAAAATTAATTTCTTGAAAAAGTTACTTAATTACTTAAAAAACAAATATGTTTACATTATATTTTATACACCAAAAACCTAAATAATCAACAAAAAATTGTCTGTTTTATATCAAAAATAATATATTTCCATTATAATCTCATCAATAGAGATTTTACCTGTATTTATGTTTTTAGCCTAAGGGGTTAGCTTTTTTAAAACCTAAAATAAGGAAAAATAATAGCTGGTGTTAATAGAACTAGATCCTGTGATTTTTACGATATTATCCAACAGCACAGTTGAGTTAGACTTTTACTGTAAGCTAGCAGATATAATATTACCGAAAAGGAGTAGTGATAAAAAGATTAGATAGATTTATATTTTTTGTATAAATGTATTCTTCGACAACGCTCAAGCTTCTCCTACCACTATAGAGCTTATGTGGCATAGTGCTTAGCTAGAACACAAATAGTTATAAATTTATTTTTTCCCAAATTTCAACTTCACCATTAATGATATTGAATACAGGATTTATCTCTATTTTTTTAAGATCTTTTATAAGTTTGTATTTCTCAGTATTTCTCTGTTTAAATTTTTTTAGCAAGTGATTGAATTCAAATTCTATTTGACCATCTGTAACGGGAATAGTGTATTTATTTGATACTTCTATTAACTTGTTACAGTCGAAGTTAAAATTTCTTTTGTTAGATTCTTTATATATCTCTTTTAAATAGGAGTTCATTGTTTCAATTGGGCTGTCCTGTTGTTTAAACCTGCATAACTGCGGGTGGTTTTTATATCCTTTTGTCCTGTTTTCTAAGACTTTTCTTGCAAGTAAAGCTTCTCTCCATAAAGCAACAAGGCCAACTGTGTCTAGATATTTCGGATGTATTGACCAAAGCCGCATATTACTCCTTTAGTGATTCTTTGTTATTTGCTTTAGTATATTATAATGCAACATCATGCATCTAAATCATTACTTCCTTTATCTTTTTCAATACAATCCTGCATAATTCTTCTTCATGAATGAAAAGATGTCCACCCTTAAGCAGTTCTTGTGAAAAAATATTTTCAGTATATCCTTTCCATTTTTCTTGAAGCTTTACTGAGTATATATTATCCTGTAAACCGCTGAAAAGTGTAATTGGAACCTGAGTTTTCATCCCTGAAATATAATCTTTTTCCTTGGCTATTTTTAGATCGCATCTAATTGTAGGAATAATATTCTTTAAATGCTCTTTGTCTGAAAAATATTTTTCAGGTACATCAAGTTTTCTCAATAGAGCAATTACCTGATTATCACTTAATTCAACAGGATTAATATCAGAACTATTTTTATCGGTTATTATCATATTGTCCAGTGGATTTTTTATATCAGCAGGTATTGAAGCCCCAAGGAAAATATGCTTTGGATTAATTCCATGTACTTTACTTAGGTAAACAGAATAGCTGAAAGCAATATTAGCACCGAAACTGTGTCCGTAAAAGGCAAACGGCAGGTCTGTAAGTTTTAAAAAATAACTGTCAAGTTCTCTGAAAAGCCTGCTTGCCGAAGATAATGCTTTCTCATCAATTCTCTCTTCTCTTCCCGGCAGCTGAATTGCACAGACTTCTATTTCTTCGCCTAAATATTTTTGAAAATTCTTAAAAATTGAAGCTCCTGAACCCATATAAGGGAAGCAGAAAAGCCTTGCTCTAGGCAGATTACTTTTTTCAGGTCTGATGATCCATCTGTTTTTAATAAAATCATTTTGTTTATTATCTGATGTATTATCTATTTTAGTAATAATTTCTTTTACGAGGTCATTAATTGAAGGTCCCTGCATGATCAGCATAAGAGGAATATCCAGATTGAATAAACTTTGTATGGCGCTTCTAAGCTGGTTTAGCATAAGAGAATCAAGTCCCATCGAAACTATCGATAATGATGAATCAACCTTTTCGGGTCCAATATCTATAATTCTTGCAATAACAGATTTAAGTGTTTCGTCAGCCAGCTCTTTCTTTTCAATTTCGTTTAGTTCTTTCATTCTCTCTGAAAGGTTCTCACTTTTTCCTGATTTTTTTCCTGATTTGTCATCTTTTCTCATAAGATGCATAAATTTTTCAGAAGTTCCGCTTTTCGGGAAGGCTTCTTTCACTTTATTCCAGTCAATAATAAAAACTCCCAGCTGGATAGATTTATCATACATTATCTTTTGAAGTACATCCAAAGCCAGTTTTTGAGGAAGAGGCGTAAGTCCCTGACCTTCCAGAAGTGTTTTTACCTTCCTATTTCTTGAAACAAATCCAACTTCACCAAGAACACCCCAGTTGACTGTAATTGAAGGCAGGCCCTGGCTGTTTCTATAAAATGAAAGTTGGTCCATAAAGGCATTTGCAGCTGCGTAGTTGCCTTGACCAGGTGTACCAAACATTGATGCCACAGATGAATACATAATAAAATAGTCCAGATCAATATCCAAAGTTGAAAGATGTAGATTCCAGCTTCCTGCAATTTTAGGTTTGATAACTTTTTCGATCATTTCAGGAGTTAGCTTAGTAAGAAGTTCATCTTCCAATACCATTGCTGAGTGAAATACACCTTTCAGAGGATTTGCTATATTTATAATTTCAATAAGATGCCTAACCTGTGACAATTCAGAAACATCACATTTATGAATTGTAACATTACAACCCTGTGACTTCATTCTTTCAATTATTGTTGTGTCAGCATGCTCTTTGAGTCCGGTTCGTCCTGCAAGGTGAATATGCCTTGCCCCTCTTTCATAAAGCCAGTCTGCTGTTGAAAGTCCAAATCCTCCTGTTCCACCTATAATCAAATAGGAATATTCTTCTGCGATATTAACTCTTTTTATCGGTTTAAGCTCAATATCATCATCAAGTTCAAGTATTATTTTACCGTGAAAGTCAGGGCTGCTAAAATGCTGAAATGCTTTTTTAATATCAGAAATTTTAAACACAGTTTGAGGTAAAAGCCTAAGTTTTTCATTTATAAAATATTTTTTTAATTCTTTCAAAAGTTCTGAGCAAATTTCCGGTCTTTCAAAAAGCAGTCTGTCTATATCAGCTACCATAAATGACTGACTTTTTTTAATAAGTGATAGATCTATTTGGCTTCCTGAGTGTAAGTCAAATTTTCCTATCTCAATAAATCTTCCAAAGGGTGCAAGACATTTAAGTGAATTTGATATATGATAGGAAGAAAGTGAGTTAAGAACAATGTCTACGCCTTTTCCTTTAGTCTTTTGTAGTATT
>CAZGAI010000134.1:0-8485 GCA_964523175.1 uncultured Victivallales bacterium
TAAGTTGGGTAGAGGAAGACCTATGTTTCTGCCCTAATACTGCAGATAAAAAAAAGCTATAAACGAACTGAGGCAAATTAAAGTCAATGGACATATTAATATCAACGATTAATACAAAATTTCTATGAAACAGAATACCTCATTATTGCAGGAAAAAGGCGAACACTCAGATTCGCCCCTACGCATGAATATTTACGAATATTTATATTTATTATTAAATTGAACTAAATCACTAAATCACTAAATCACTAAATCACTAAATCAAATGAGCCGATATATTTCAGAAGACATAATTAGAGAAATCAAAGACCGAGCCAATATACATGAAGTGATTTCCAGTTATATTCCTTTAAAAAATAATGGAACCCATCGGTGGAAAGCACTCTGCCCTTTTCATCAGGAAAAAACACCTTCATTTGTTGTTTCATCCGAACGTCAGACTTACCATTGTTTCGGATGCGGCAAAGGTGGAAACGTTTTTACATTTATAATGGAAAAAGAAAGTGTGGATTTTGTCAACGCTGCACATTTATTGGCATCACGATACGGCATTATCATCCCGGAAACACAAAATACGTCATGGACACCTGAAGAAAAAAAGAGATCAGGCATGAGGGAACAGCTTTATGCACTGCACCAGAAACTTTCTCTAGACTATACAAAAATGCTGTTTTCAGAAGAAGGTAGCTGTGGGTTAAACTATTTAAAAGCAAGAGGAATACCTGAAGATATAATTAAAAACTTTATGCTAGGATTCGCACCTGATTCATGGGACTTTGCGATAAAAGAGGCTAAACTAGAGGGGTTCACAGAAGAATAATTGACTGTTTCAGGCATAACTGTTAGCAAACCAGAATCAAATCGGATATATGACAGGTTTCGCAACCGAATAATATTCCCAATATGGAATGAGCAGGGAAAAGTTGTTGCCTTCAGTGCCAGAACAATTGATTCTAATCCCAGCGGGGGTAAATATGTAAACAGTCCGGAAACTCCTATATTTAAAAAAGGTAATATTTTATACGCACTTCCTATTTCCAGAGAAGGTATAAGAAAGCATAAATTTGCTATTCTCTGTGAAGGACAAATAGATGTAATAGCCATGCATAGGGCCGGTTATAATAATGCAGTAGCGCCTCAGGGCACCGCTTTTACTGAAGCTCAGGCAAGACTTCTCAAACGTTACACAAATAAAATATATATTTGTTTTGATGGTGACACAGCCGGAATCAAAGCCACATTTAAAGCACTGGAAATATTGCTTTCAAACAATATTGAAGTAAAAATAATTAGCCTACCCCCGGGCTCTGATCCTGACACTATTTTTCAGAATAACGGAAAAGAATCTCTTGTAGAACATGTAAGCAATGCCTGTGATTTTTTAGATTTTATGATAGAAACCTTATCTAATACCTATGATATTTCTTCTCCGTTTGATAAAAACAGACTTGTTAATGAAATATTATCAACTATATCTAAAATTAATAGTAATATTGTAAGAACAACCTATGTATCGCTTTTAGCTAAACGTATGGGACTACCGGAAAAGACAATACTTGGAGAGTTAAATAATATCAAAAAACAAGTATTTTATAAAAATAAGCCACAGGAACAGAAGACAGTTGCCCCAAAACAAAATATTATAGTCGCTGTTGACCCAACAGTAGCTGTCGCTGAAAAAGAACTGCTTGAATTATCAATTCTACATGGAACAGTTTGCAGAAGACTTGAAGAAGAACTTCCAGTAGAGATGATAAGCGACTCTGTAATAGGCAAAGCACTTAACCTTGCTATTTCTCTTACTCTAAATGGAGAGTGGGAAAATATTAATAATGAGCTAAGCCTCTTACTCAACGACTATCCGGACAGTGAGTTATCACAAATTCTTTCGAATCCTGAAAAACGATCAAAAAATTATGATTTTGATAAATCTGTAACAGCCTGTATTAAAACAATAATATCCAAAAAACTTACCGATGAAATCAACAAACTCATGTCTCTCAATAAAACAATACTAAATATAGATGAGAAACGAGAAATGACTAAAAAGATAACTCTACTTAGAAAAGAAATTATACAGCTGAAACATCTATCATTTTAAAACTACTTCTGAAACAACAGTCCTTTTACTATCATCAATGTTCAAATTTATATATCCATTTTTCATGTCCGGCATACAATATCCGGCAACAAACTCTTTAAGTGTCAGTTCCTGTGTCTGAGACGGAGGGAACAAAGACATTTGTAAAGAAAAATTAAAGTCATGCGGCATTCCGTCTGAACCAAAAAGCAAGTCTTTTCCGGGAGTATATCCTATATCATCTATAAGCATACGAAAAGGATTGTTACTCAAACAGTATTTTTTCGATATTCTATCGGAATAACATTCAGATTCGCAACTGAAAGTTGGTTGCACAGAAAGAACAATTCCCAGCGATTTTGCCTTTTTCGCATAATCCGGAGAAATAAACTGTACATGTTCCAATCTTGTTATGGGTATCTCACCTTTATTTGTTTTCAGTCTATCCAAAGCATCTATAGCCTGTTCAATCGCAACATCGCCAATTGCGTGTAATGATACAGCTTTATTTAATTTGCACACTTTCTCAAGAAGAGAGTAAAGTTCACCCTCAGCAAAAAGAAGAATACCGTTTTCTCCTGTTATATATAGTTCTTTCAATGCAGCGGTTTTAGCCCCCAGCGCACCATCTAAAAATATTTTTATCCCAAATACCTCTTTTCGACCTTTCTCTGTTAAAGATAAAAAAACACCTATATCAGCCCAGATAAGTGTTCTATCAAGAAGTCCGTATTTTCTAAAACTATCAATGACAGTCTCATTAGCCAAAGAGTTTTCCTCTGCATACCAGGTACCCAAATCTAAAAGGTAATCATAAAATTCTTTTATCTTATTACTTTGTAATGGTTTGATTGTGCTAATCAAAGAATATACTTTGATTAAATTTTTTTCTACCCAATCAATATCATGGAGATGTGATACAATCTCTTTATGAGCAGATAATTTATTTATTGCTGCTTCGTTAACTAAAAACATATGAAGTGAGACATTACATATGAATACTGGAGGAAGGCTGTCAAGTTCTTCTTTGGAGAAATTGTATAAACTATTATTCCATCCAAGAATAAGGTTTACTTCATCAGCATTTTTTTCTCTGATCAGAGTAATAGCAGTCTCTTTTCTTGTAATATAACGTAGATCCACACAATCATAATGTCCTGCATAGAATGAAGGATGATTATGATGATCTTTTATTAAAGGAATTTTTACTTTTATCAATGTCATTCTCCATTGAAGAATAAAATTAAATTTTCGGAAAATTCAGGAAACATAGAGACAGAATTATGCCCTGCCCCTTTTATGATTTTTACTGTTAATTTTTCAGGTTTAAACTTAGATATTAGTGCATCTGTTCGCTTTCTCGGAATAACTTCATCATTTTCAGCGACAATTACCATTGTATCTGATGTGATTTTATTTACATACCTGTCAGATTCAAATTTATCTTTTAACAGAATAGACATTGGATACATCCAAAATATCTGCGAAGCAACCTTTTTTATGCTGTCAAAAGGTGTTACTAAAACAAGTTTTTCTACAGGCCTTTGTGAAGCGACATAAGTGGCTACACCACTTCCAAGGCTACGGCCTATCAGAAAAATTTTATTGTGTTTATCCTTTATTGTATCATAAATAAAAAGTGAATCATTACATAAGTTAGCCTCTGTTGGATTTCCATCGCTCAAGCCATATCCACGATAACTTATTAAATACACAGTATATTCACTAAATATATCCTTAAAAAGAGGAATATTGTATTCTATACGCTCAGCATTTCCACCATAATACAATATACTCTTATCTTTTCCTTCATTTATTACCCACCCCCTTAAAACAGTTTCTCCATTCCTTATTTCAATTTCCTTTTCACCAACAGTACCTATGCTTTTTTGTGGTAAATAAAGAAATTTTCTTTGGAAAAAATAAAGAATTAAAGCCACTAGAAAATATGAAATAACAAGAATTTTTAGAACTGAAAGAAAAGGTTTCATTTTATACCAAATTATTTCATTTTTTTATTATACAATATATTGTTATATGTATTAAAATCTACTATTGTTCAATGTAATGATAGAGTAAATATTTTTTCAAATAACACTATAATTAAATGTCTAACAACATGAAAAAGATTGAATCAAATATAAATAAATTTGCACTGGTTGTTGATGACAGAGATTCGCATCTACAAATAGTATGTAAAGCTATTGTAAATAAAGGGTATCATATTGAAACAGCTACCTCTTATAAAGAAGCCAAGATCAGAGTTATAGAAAAGAAACCTACCGGAGGGTATGATTTAATTGTTTCAGACTATGATTTAGGCAGTAAAATCTGGTTAAAATACCGAATGTTTCATGGGTTTTTCTTTCTTTTCTGGTGTGTTCGCCAAGGTATAAAAGCTGAAATGATACTACATTCAACAGCATTTGAACCGAATCAGCGGTTTGGATTATTTATTCATGGAAAATTATTAAGAGTAATTCCTATATCAGAAATGCTAGGAATACATGTTCAACCAAAATCCAATTTACTCAATAATTAGACGGCCCACGAAAACTTTTGATTAAATCTGATTTTATTTGCTCCTGAGTTAAAGTTTAAGATCTTTACAATTAATATGTTGTATTAATTGTTCAGGAGCAAATTTTTTAGTAAAAAAATTAAGTTTAATTAGAAACTGCAAAGAAAAATCAAACTAATTTTGTAACCACCTATTTTAAAATTTCTATTATCTTTTGTGCTAAATATATCTATAAACATAATACAAAGGAAAGTCAAATGAACAGCAATGCTAAAGAATTTGCTATACTTCATTGTACCTTCCAAGGGTATATGATCATCAATGGTATGCCATATCCTAGAAAGTAGGTATAAATAGTAATTGGTATACCTCCTGTTCAACTGGAGAACTAACAGACGTTTTACAATTTCAACCATCCGGCTTTGCGGAGGTATATGAGTACTTTGTTTAGAAATAGTACTGCCCGATCTCTACCAATTATTACCTTTTTGTATATCCCTAAGAATTGTCATGAATAATTCTACTACAACACTCTCAAACCCGAATTTAATGATATTATCATATCCCGGCGAAGAATTAGACTCTAAAAGCCACATTCGCCCCTGTTTATCAATTAATATGTCAAATCCACAGTATGCGATGTCAAGCTTACTAAATACGGGGGAACAAAAGTCCTGTATTTCATTTAAAAGAACTTTATCTGTTAGTAATACAGCTTTGGCTCCTTCGTGATGAAAAGGACTCAAATTTCCAACGAAAGTCGCATTATCTATATCTTTACCATAGCAAAACTGCAGTTTACCGTTATAAAAAATGGCCCTATATTCTTGTTCTATATCTAAATACTGCTGCGCCAATGCTATATAATCATAAGAACTGCTAAAACGGTTATAAATATCAAGAAGTGCTTTCTCAAGTTTATGCCTTTTAGTAATTTTAAAAACATTAGAACCCCAGGATCCCTGGTTTTTTTTTATAATCATAGGGTATGTAAAGTTAGCTTCAATGTCTGCAATAATTTCAGCAATTGATATTTTATCAAGAAACCTGTCATATTTTGAATCACTGTGAGGATTAAAATATGACATAGTCTTAGGCATACTTACTACTCCCTTAAAAAAGGTATAAAAATAGTCTTTATCACGGTTAAGCTGAATATTGGAATGTCTATTAAGAGGCGTTGCCCAGTTGGTAAACAGATAGGATTTGTTGTTAACTATTACTTCAAATATATTTTCGGAAGAATGATGTATATGATATTCAACCTTTAAATTTTCACAAGCCTTTTGAAGGCACAGTAAATTTCTATTCATTTATTTTTTCCTTATTATAAAGATGCGGTTGCCAAAAATTCCTTTACTGTTTTTACTAAACTATAAAATTCAGACAGTTTTTCTTTTCTGCCCTTTCTATTCAGTCCTTTAAATAGTCTTTTTCTAACAGTAGTATCTAATTCCAACTGAATTCCTTTTTTGCTTTTTCCTCTATTGCAGATATTGTCAGGCTTTGAACCTGACAAATCCGGTGGTGGAGTATTATCTACAATAAAACCTGTCTCATTAAGTAAAGAAGCGAGCAGTGCTCTATTTTTTAAATCCAGTCCACCAATCAAAATTTTATCAGGGTAACCTGTACATCCATGAAAAACTATAACATTTTTAGATGATTGAACAATTTCATTACCCAGCCTTTCATCAAAATATTCGCTTGTTATATGCAGATCTATATTCTTACTGTTTTTTGTACCTTCAAATGAATAATAAGAGTAGTCATTGCCGGCAATGGCTCTGACCAGTTCACTTGTACCAGGCTCTATTCCTCCTCCATGGGGAGTTATTACAGCCCAGTTTGAAACTATTTCTTGAAGCCTAATCGTAAAATCTATCCCCTCAGTTTCATTGTTCTGCAGTTCTTCAAAATTCTTATATTTATCTACATACATAATAATCCCCCTATAGCCTATTCAGCGAATAGCATCTACTAAAGCAGCAAAAACCAAAGCCACAAAAAATATGATAAGAAAAACTGCTGCTGCATTGAAAATGAGCCCAAGAATAGAAAATAATTTCTTACGTTTTCTCTGAACAACTCCTATTACTCCAAAACCCAGGCCAATCAAATGAACAGGTATCGCTCCAAAAAAAATAAAAGTAATTTTACAGCTTTCTATTCTTCCACTTTCTATATTTCGCCAGATCCAATTTAACAAGTGCAAGGCATAATAAAAGCACAATTACATCATCAATTAGGCCAATGATAGGTATAACATCCGCAATAAGATCAAATGGATTTATTACATAAATCAATACCCCTGCAATTGAGACAATAATCCAGAATGGAACTTCTCTGTATTTACCAGTGCAGTAATCTTTTAACATTAAAAAAAGATCTTTGAGGTCAAGTAGAAGTTGTAGTAGAGATGATTTTCGTGAGATCTTTTGAAATGATTTATCGCTTGTATGTTTTGACTTTCCAAAGTCTGAATCATTATGTTTTCCAGTTTCTTCCAATATACTTTTTCTTGCTTCTTTTTCTGTTACAATTTTCATTTTTTGCACATTATTATAAATTTATTTAAATATCTATCAATTAAGGAAAGGTTCTATCAATCCAGCGTCTTCCTATATCTCAATACACCTATGGCAAGGACGACTATCATAAAGATAGTAATATAATACAGCTGCATTTGCAAATCCTTAAAACCGGCACCTTTTATCATAATGCCTCTAACAATAATATTAAAATGCGTCAAAGGAAGACATTGTCCAATGTACTGTGCCCAGATAGGCATTGCTTTAAATGGAAACATAAAACCTGAAAGCATTATTGAAGGAAGAAAAAAGAACATTGACATCTGCACTGCCTGAAGCTGGTTCCTTGCAATAGTTGAAAATACAATCCCAACAGATAATGTTGCTATTATAAAAACCAATCCCATAAATAATAATAATATAATATTTCCATTAACCGGCACACTAAACAGATAATGCCCTAATATTACAATTAAAACCATCTGTATAACCCCCATTACTACATAGGGTCCTATTTTTCCAAGAAGTACCTCTATGGGCTTAACAGGCATACAAAGAAGGTTTTCCATTGTACCTCGCTCTGCTTCACGCGTCATTGAAAGTGCCGTAACAAATACTAAAGTCAGGGTAAGTATTACTCCCAGCAGACTAGGTACTGTAGAAAACTGCATTATCTGGTTCGGATTATACTTCTTATGTATTTTAAGTTCAACTAAATCATCGTTCCCTTTTATAAATTTAAGCGGTCCCTTCGCAAAAGCCGCAACAGTCCTTTTGAAAACAACGTCAGCAACCGCCAATGCGGCCCCAACAGTTTGAGGGTCAACAGAATCAGCCTCTAACAAAATGTGTGGTTTTTCTCCTCTAACTAATTTATTATAAAAATCAGGAGGAATATTAACAATAAAAACAGCTTCACCAGACAGCATTTTATGTTTAGCTTTATTTTGTGAATTTATTGTCCCTTTAACATCAAAATACTCACTATTCTGTAAGGCAGACATATATTGTTTGGTAAATGTACTGTATCCATCGCCGTTTAAAATATAGGTAGACAAATGTTTAGGGTTAGAATTAATGGCATAACCAAAAATAATCAACTGTACAATCGGGATACCAATCATCATGGCAAGAGTGAGTTTATCCCTCTTCATCTGGATAAACTCTTTCTTTACTATTGCTGCAATTCTGGAAAATGATATTTTTCTCATAGTCCCGCCTATTACCTATCAAATTTATTTAGCCATACGAATAACGAGGATAGCAAGTATTTAGAGTAATAATTCTCTCAATCCAACATCCAACATCCAACATCCAACATCCAACATCCAACATCCAACATCCAACATCCAA
>CAZGAI010000135.1:0-8483 GCA_964523175.1 uncultured Victivallales bacterium
AAATTAGTCCCGATGATCCTGAGGCTTTTGTACTGCCGGATTTGCTTGGTAATCTTCATAATATTGATGCTGATGAGTCATTGAATGAAAAAGAAAAAATAGCCGGGAAACAGGCTTTTCAGGAAAAATTCAGCAATGACAGTGAACGTATACAGAATATTTCTCAACTGATAAAAGCGTATTGCTTGTTTGAAAAAGATATAAGTTATGTAGTTCAGGACAATAAGGTGATGATTGTTGATGAACATACAGGGCGACTTATGCCGGGACGCCGTTTTAATGAAGGCTTGCATCAGGCTCTTGAGGCAAAAGAAGGCGTGGAAATTGAAAGGGAAACTCAGACCTACGCCACGATTACTATTCAGAACTATTTTAGAATGTATGAAAAAATGTCGGGAATGACCGGTACAGCAGAGAGTGAATCTACAGAATTTCACCAAATATATAAAACTGATGTTATTGTGATACCGCCTAATGTGCAGTGCATAAGAAAAGATAATAATGACAGTATATATAAAACAAAACGTGAAAAATACAAAGCTATTATTGATGAAGTTGAAGATTGTCATAAAAAAGGACAACCTGTCCTTCTTGGTACTGTTGCTGTAGATGTGTCTGAAGTATTAAGCCGTATGTTAAAGCGAAGAAGAATTCCTCATAATGTTCTTAATGCTAAAAATCATGGATACGAAGCCGATATAATTGCCAGAGCCGGGCAGAATGGAGCGGTGACAGTAGCAACAAATATGGCCGGCCGTGGTACGGATATAAAACTTGGAGAAGGGGTAACTGAGGTTGGTGGACTGCATGTAATCGGCAGTGAAAGACACGATTCCAGGCGTATTGACCGTCAGCTGAGAGGACGCTGTTCACGTCAAGGGGACCCTGGCTCTTCTAGATTTTATATCTCTCTGGAAGATAATTTAATGAGGTTGTTTGGTTCTGATAAAATTGCTACTATAATGAGTAAACTGGGATTGGATGAAGGAGAGGAACTTCAGCATCCTTTACTGAACCGCTCAATAGAAACAGCACAAAAAAGAGTGGAACAACAACATTTTGCAGTGCGTAAACGTACTCTGGAATATGATGATGTAATGAATAAGCAAAGAGAAGTCTTATATGGTTTCAGAAAAGAAGTGCTTCTTTCCGAAACCCCTAAAGAGATACTCTTTGATATTGTTGATAGTGAGATTAGCGGACATGTTGAATCTGTCTCATCCGGTAAAATGAGCAAAGACGGAGAGTTTGATATTGAGGGATTATTATCCTGGTTAAATGCGACATTCCCATTGGGCTTTACAGAAAAGGACTTATGCAAAAACGGCACTGAGCAGCTGCTTACACAGGACGAAAAGTGTAAAAAACTTTTCGAAAAAGTTGAAAACGCGTATGCTGAAAAGGAATCAATAGAGAGTCAGGAATCTCTCCGTGGATTAGAGCGTCATACGATTCTTGATGCAGTTGACAGGCTTTGGCAGGAGCACTTGTACGGAATGGACGGGCTGAGGACCGGTATTTCTTTAAGGTCTTATGCCCAGAAAGATCCACTTGTTGAATACAAACATGAATCTTATGATATGTTTGCAGGTATGATGGCTGATATGAATCAGGAAATATTAAACAATATGTTCCGTTCCGCAACCAGCTTAGAAGCTTTTGAACAATTGTTTGCAAGTCTACCTCAGGAACTTATTCATAGAGAAATTGAACAGTTTGGACAAATTTCCGGTTCCACACCGCAGGCTCAATCGGCTCCAATGCCGCAATTGCCTGATGGAGTGGGAGGAGAAGCTAACCCTGAGTATATTCCCCCGCCACCTGTAACATATCAGCGTGATGCATCAAAGGTTGGTAGAAACGACCCGTGTCTCTGTGGTAGTGGTAGGAAGTATAAAAAATGCTGCGGTAAGTAGTTGGACGTAATGCTTACGTTCAACCGTGAATCCGTGAAGTTTGTCTTGCGCTTTATAAAGCACAGCAGCTATAAGTCGTATAGGTCCTATATGACTTATAAGATCTATACCCCTAAGGTTGTTTTAATCCTAAACGGGCACTGACATCAAAATTCCCCACCTCGGAGGGGATAAGGGGGGGCTAAATTCAGCACTTATTTGCAAAAAATGCTCTGGCGATCTGTTCAGCTGTTCTTGATAGGTATGTAGCACCGTTTTTAATTGCATCTTCAAGAGTTACAGGGGCAGGGCAGAGTGAAAAGACTGCATTAATACCTATTTTATGAAGTTCATCTATATCTTCTTTTACCGCGCCAGCAATTGCTATGCAGGGAATATTTTTTTCTTTTGCACATTTAGCAACTCCGGCAGGGGCTTTACCAAAAGCCGTTTGATTGTCCATTTGTCCTTCTGCTGTTAAAACAAGGTCTGTATTTTGAAGTTTTTCCTGTAACTTAACTAGGTCAAGGACAATTTCAATTCCCGGTTTTAAGGGTGCATTAAAATAGGCATACATGCCGGCGCCGATTCCACCGGCTGCGCCTCCTCCAGATATTTTAGTAACATCAATCCCTAGGTCTTTTTTTATAATTGATGCCAGGTTTGCAAGGCCTGAATCAAGTTTTTTAACCTGTTCCGGTGACGCGCCTTTTTGCGGTCCGTATACATAAGCGGCACCATTCTTTCCTAATAACGGATTGTCTACATCACATACTACTTCGATTTTAACAGTCGATAACTTGGGATGCTGGTTAGATGTATCAATTCTTGTTATTTCTCCTAAATCTTTTCCTCTTGGCTTAACGGGTCTGTCATCTTTATCCAAAAACTGTATTCCAAGTGCAGTTGCCAATCCAATTCCGCCGTCACATGTTGCGCTGCCTCCTATACCAACTAAAATACGTGTAACATCGAGAGATAAAGCTGCTTTGATAAGTTCACCTGTACCTAGAGATGTTGTTTTTTCAGCATCTCTCTTGTTAAGTGGTAACAGGGCTAATCCTGAGGCTTTTGCCATTTCTACTATTGCAGTTTTCTGTTCAGGAAAATATGCAAAATCAGCTTGGAGTTTGCTGTATCTTGGGCCGGTAACTTCGATAGTGTGACAGACGCCGTTCAAGGGTGTTAATAATGCGTCCAGGAGGCCGTCTCCACCATCAGCGACCGGTACTTTTATTGTTTCAGCATCAGGAAAAGCCTTAAGTATTCCTCGTTCAATTGCATCTGCCGCTTCTGAAGTAGTAAGACAATCTTTCAAGGCGTTTGGGGCAATGACTACTTTTATCATATTATCCTTTAGTCTGGTGTTTTTTAGCTAATTAGAGACAACATGTGTATCCGCGTAAAGAGTGTTTGTAAATCCTGTTATTGAAGTATCGATAATGAATACTGAAGTAGAGGAAGAATCACTGGTTACAGTGGTATCATCTATCGTAAAAGGATCACCACTCAAGGTATTTATAGCTTCCTGTGAAATATACTTTGTAGTTAATAGAGACAATTCAGATGGGAAACAAGTATTATTATCATCTGAATACATGATACATGCTACTCCTATCTGTCTTAGCCTACTGGCATTTGAAGCCACCCGTGCTCTAGTTTGTACCTTGGATAGGGCAGGGAGTAGAAGTGCAGCCAATATTGAGATAATAGCTATTACGACTAATAGTTCAATAAGAGTAAATCTATTTTTATTGTTAAATAATATCATCTGTTTTATTTTATCAATATCCCATGTAAATGTTACTGCCTGTATTCTATGATATTGGTACATTATAATTGTATTATATAAAACATTACTTGTCAATACTATTGGTAAGCCTATTTATTGTTACTGCTATTTTGTAATTGGAGGAGAATTTCTTTTGGAATTCTGTCAGGGTGGCTGTCATATTTCGGGTTTTCAATAATTAGTTGAAGTGCATTTGGAGGCAGTCCTTTAGCTGATAATACCCTACGCATATTTTTTAGAGAAAATTCGGCCGCTTTATGCATCCTGAGCTGCCGTTGAATTAATGCCAGTCTGAACCAGCTGGCTGCTGACAATGGATAGTTTACAGTTTCTTTTACTAAATATGGTAGTGTTTGACTTGTTTTACCTAACCTAATAAGGGATAGTGCGATAAATCCATTTTTATGAGCATAATCATAAGATGAAATGATATTAAAGTAGTTAAAAAAATGCAGTGCTAATTCAGGGTTATTAAGAGATGTAATTGAAAGCATGCCGGCTTTGTAAATATATTTTGGTTCTTTTTTGTAAGCCAATCCTTTTTGATACTGAAATAACGCTCTTTCATTTTTCTTGATTTTAGCGTAATAATTTCCTGTACTGAAGAAATATGCACTCTGGTATTCTGAATATGCATTATATAATGTAAAAGCGAGTAAGAGGCCTGCTATTGAGTATAGTAGAAATTTTAGTCTTTTAGGCAGGTATTGCGTGTTTCTGCAAGTGGGTTCTATTTTTTTATTGGACTGCTTCTTATTTGTTGAGATTTTGGTACTGTCTACTGCTTTCAACTTAAAGTCTTCTGTCTCTAGTCTTCTATTTTTCTCCTTCTGACCACTGACCACCGACCACCGACTTCTGACCTCTTTCCTCTGTTCCGATTCTTTTTTACCATCAACTATCAACGGACAACTATCGACCCCTTTTTGCTCTCTGCTCTTCCATGCTTCACTCCAAAGCAGTCCCAGAAATATTGCTGCTAGATAAATTGTCGGCCAGTGAAAGAGGACTAAATCAAGTAGACCATGTAGAAACAGGCAGAAATACGCAAATAAAGTAATTCGCATTAATAGTGTTAGTTTTGAGTATGACAAAAAACAATAAATCATAGGATATATCCATAAAAAACACCATAAAATTAGGGCTGGTAGTCCGAAGGAAGCGGCTATATACAATAAAGTGTTATGAGGATGGTTTGAGCGTACTGCATTATTTGGTTTTGTGAAATATTCTAACGGGCGGTATGATGCGAATATACTCTCAAAACGTGCTGGGCCTGTTCCAATATAAGGATAATCAATTATCAGATTAAAAGCACCTTTCCATAAAGGGATTCGTACATCATCATTAAGTGCCGATTTAATGCTGTTTAATGATATGTATGAATTTTGGGAAGAGGAAACAGGTGTTTTTGCTGAGTTAAGAGGGGCTGTTTCATTTCTACCATTAATGGAAATGGAAAAGTAAACTAGGACTGTGATAGCAAAAATAAACATTAAAAAGCATAAAAAATAATATGAAAACGATATTTTTTTCAACTTTGCTTTTAAACGGTCAATAATTTTTATGTAAATAAACATTAACAGCATTATAATTGCAGAAAGAGCAGCTGCACGTGAGTCGCATTTATAGAAAAGGTACGCAGAGTAACTTGTAAGAATTACAGTTGTTAAGTAGATAACTGTAATTCTTATAGTTGTTGAGACACAAGGCCTGCGTCTAAGAAATTTAATTACGCTGCAGGTTAGATAAATTGAGAACAGTAGTGCAACGATCAAAAAAATGGCATGCCAGTTTATGTTACCAGTTATCCCTACTTTCTGTCCCGGAGTAAAAAAACAAATCAGGAGGTCTGCTATCCAAAGAATGTATATATACACGGGAATATATTTCTTGACAATATCTGAAAATAGATAAATGAATAGTGGAACACTTATCCAAAAAAGAGAAAAGGAAAAATCATTAAAAGAACTGTTATCGAAAATAAAGAACTGTATTACCGTAATAATAAAAAACAAAAATAAAGAGATGGCTAAGCTTTTATAGGTTAGCTTATTTTTTAGTACTGTATATTTAAAAATAATAAAGCTTAAAGCCAGTGACGAAAGCGATACTAAACTAAAAAGCCTAACACCTGAAATGAAAAAGGACTCAATAGAGCTATATGAATATGGAAAGAACGTAATTCCGGCCAAAAGAAATATCAAAACATAGAATTTATCGAATTTAGACATTGTTATTTTTAGTATATCAATTGTATTATTTTAGTTATTTGGTGTGCAAACATTCCATTTCAGATCTACCGTTTTTTCTTTTGTATTCATTCTTCAATCTGTTAAGAATATTCTCAGGTATATCCCAAGGGCGAAAATCATATTGTGGATTAGCTATTAACAACTTCATTGCGTTTGGAGGAAGTCCTTTATATAATAATGCTTTCAGTGAATTTTTTAAAGAGGAATCTGCTTCTTTATACATTTTGAGTTGTTTCTGGATAAGAAACAATCTATACCAGGCTCCTGCTGATAGTGGATAGTTTAAAACTTCTTTAGTTAAATACGGAATTGCGTCTTTCTTCCTGTTCAGTTTTATTAAGTTAAACGCTGTGTATGCATTGCTGTGTGAAAAGTTTGGTGAAATTTCATTCAATGAATTAAAAAAATAATATGCCTGCTGTGGGTTATCAAGGGAGTTTGTCAAAATCTTACCGGTTTTATATATATACTTAGGATTTTTTTTATAGCTAATGCCTTTTTTATAATAGTACAGTGCCTGCTCTTGGCAGTTTACTTTTGCTGAACCATCACCAAAAGCAAAGTAGTAAGTGCTGCAAAAGGTATTATATATATTGATTATAGTCAATAGCAGTACTAAAATGGCAGCTGTATATATAAAAACTTTTAAAATTAAAAAATATTTCCCGCAAAATGGGTTACAGTCTTCAGACTTTTGCTCACTGTTTACTGCTAACTGATTACTGATTACTCCTTTTTTCTTTTCTTCACCGACCACCGACCACTGACCACTGACCACGTTCTTTTCTCCACCGATCACTGCTAACTGATTACTGGTTACAGAGACAACGTTCCCTCTCCCCCAGACTTTTTTCCACAGCAGACCTACAAGTATTGCTGCAATATAGAGTGTGGGCCAGTGAAAAAGTGTTAAATCCAGCAGTCCTCCAAAGAAAAGGCTGAAATATGATAAAGTTACAACTTTCATAAACAGAGAAAGTCTTGCGAAATAAATCAAACAATAAATCAGAGGGTATATCCAAAGAATGCACCAGAAAAATAGTGCCGGAATACCTAATGTTGCAGCAACATAGAGCAGTGTGTTATGTGGGTGGTTTGTTCGCGCAGCATTATGATGCCTGGTAAAATAATCTATAGATCTATGTGTTGCAAAGGTAGATTCAAACATATTCACCCCTGTGCCGGTTAAAGGATAGGTTAATATCATATTAATACAATCGCGCCACAAGGGAAGTCTTACATCTTCATATAAGTTTGTATGCAATTCATTTAAACCTGAACAGGTTGTTTGCCTTATTTTAGAAAATGTATCCAAAGTTTTATTTTGTTTTAAATAAAGAAAAGAGGCAAAGAATATAATTGAAATAAATGAAGCTATAGTGATAATATAAACTATTTTTTTGAGGGGAAAATAATTTACACATAATAATATAATAATAAGAATTAGTGAGATAGTGGCTGCTCTTGAATAACAGAGATAAAACAGGTAACATGAGTATAAAGAGAAAAATACTGTTATAAGATAAATAAAAACGAGTAATAATTTTGAAAAAGCTAGTTTTGACTTTTTAATGAGCGGAACAATGCGATATAGAAGGTAAAAATAGAATAATGGACCAACGATCAGAAATGAGGCATGCCAGTTGATGTTTCCCACTATACCAACATTTCTCAGCTCTTTTAGGGTAAAAGAAATAAGGAGATCTAATAGCCAGAAAAGGACAATATAGACGGGAAGATCTCTTGAAACCTTTTCATGAAAAATATACACAAACAACGGAATAGTTATCCATAGTAGAGTTAATGAAAAGGAATCAAAATTGTATCTGCTAATGATAAAAAAGTGAACTAAACCAACACAGAAAATAAAGATCAGAGAGATTTTTAGAGTAAAATTTTCATGCATTATATTATTTAATTTTGAATAATTAAATAATATATAGGACAGTGCGAGAGACGAAACAGTGGAAAGACTAAGAAGTTGTACTGTATTTGAAAAGTAGTCTGTAAAAGGAATTAATAGAGCCGGATACACCAGAAAAAGTCCAGCTAATAAAAAGGATGTAACGTAGAAGTTGCCTTTAAATTTCATGCAGATAAGTTATGATAGGTTTTAACATAAAAAAGACGGGAGTTTAAACTCCCGTCTTAACTTTTTATTTATAACCAACTAAACTATAGTTTAGTCTTCGATACATGGCCATCGCCCCAGAGCGTTTGGTTATACCCATTCTTACTCATCGTGACAATTTCTGAGTCACCCAAGATTTCCGAGATTTCTGTTGTGCCAGGAGTAATACCAGTAGCTTCACTTGCAGTCATATCAGCTGTTGTGATATCATACTCTGTGCCAACATCTGCTAGTGAAATTAACTCCATGTCTGCGCCCCTAGTACCATACATGGCAAGAGACAAGCCAACTTGTTTCAGATTATTAGTATCGTTAATTGCACTCGCGCTTTGACGTGCTTTGTTAAGTGCCGGCAACAGCATGGCCGCGAGGATAGCTATGATAGCAATAACTACCAAAAGCTCGATTAG
>CAZGAI010000136.1:0-8458 GCA_964523175.1 uncultured Victivallales bacterium
ACTATAGTTCAGATACTAAATTTTATAAAAGTCTGGCAAATAATAAAATAAGCGATTCAGCAGTAAAAAAAGCTTTACAACGATTAATGAAAAATGAGCAAACATATAAACAGAAATTTAATAAATTTAAGGAAAAACACAATTTAAGATAATTTTGTATTGGGACACCATTTTACATGTCCCAATTAAGAAAACTACTATTGCCTCATGAGTCCTAATATTAACTAAATAAAAGGGAAAAAGACTTATGAAAGCAATTCAAAGTTACACTAAGGAAGATGTAAATCTTACAAAGGCATTTTTAATGCCAGCCGTACAAACTTACCAATTATCACAAGAGGCCTATAAGGGCATCTTAGACACTCTAAAGCTTGTTATTGACAAGAAATACGAACAGACTAAAGAAAACTTTCTCACAGTAAAAGAAACCTGCCAGAAGCTTAAAATTTCAAAGCCTACTCTATATAGTTTGATTAATTCCGGGAAATTAAAAATAATCAAGATTGGCCGTAGTACAAGAATTTTAGAGAGCGAAGTTTTAAAGGTTTTTGGAGGTGATAAATAATGAATACAAAAAAAAAGCGGTTGCCCGGAAAAGACACACCGCACAGATATAATACTCATTATTACTATATACCTAAATTTCATAGATTCAAGATGTATATATCTGGCAATCTACACCATACTTTTAAACTTATGAATTTTATAAGTATAGGAGGTGTAAAGTAATGAATAATACTCAAAAACCAGTTCCGATTGATACAGTAAAGGTACAACAGATTGCAAATAAAATTGATAAAGCCAACAACACAAAAACTAACAATTATACCTTTGCTGACAATATCAAAAATGAAGCAATTCAAAGGATTTTAAAAGATAACCCCAAAGCAAAGCAGAATGGAAATATAATTAATTATATTACTTGCTCTAAATGCGGTAAACCAGAGGCTTATATTAATTTTGATAAAGGTTTTTGTATTTTATGCCACAGATCCAATAATTGCGGGGCTAAAGTTAATGTTAAAGAACTATACCCGGATCTATATCAAGACTCCTGTAAACGATTTCAAGTAGCACCAACAGACAAAAGGGTATCTAATCCCGCTTATTATGGCAAGCAAAAACCTATTATTACTGATAATGATAAAAAATCAGTTAAAGAATACTTTAAAAAAAAGCGTGGCCTTAATCCTGATAATTTTGAATATGAAGTAAAATACGAATATTCGTTAAAGAATAATGATAATAGATTGTGTGCTGTATTTGAACATCAAAAGATTATTCAGTTTATTTTTTTAGATGGAGAAAAGCTTTTTAAAAAAAATCATGGTCCAGGTGGCAATGTATGGAAGCATAGCACGTTTACCACTGATAAAAATATTTACTCAACTGAAAGTATTATTGATGCATTGAGTCTTATTCACTGGGGATACAATGCAGTTTGTAGTTTTTCTGCTGTTAACACTCCAAAAGATTTTTATAGCACTCTTCAAAAAGAATCTCATATAGTTTTAGCTTTTGATAATGACGCTGCAGGAAAAAAAGGGATAGAGAAAAATTTTAATTATCTTCGGGATAACGGTATTACAAGTGTTTCAGCTGCATTGCCTGTATTTGGACAAAAAGACTGGAACGATATTTTAATACAGACATCACAAAACTTAAAAGATCCAGATGAAATGCTTTACTGTCATACGGCAGGGGATAAGTTACTCGATAATAATTTTTGGGACACTCCACTTCCTTTAACAAATGTCCATCATGTAGTTACAGAATGTCCTACTAATCATTTACCTAATTCATTAAAAGATATGATAAACAGCATAGTTGGAACTATGAATATAGCTGAACCAATGGCATTTGCTACTGTATTAGGCGTTCATAGTATTGCTATGGGTAAAAGGTATAAAATTCAAATAAAACCAGATCATATTCAATTTGGAAATCTTTATATTCAAATAATTCTTGATGTTGCAGGAGGGAAAACTGTTGTCATTAAAGCTGTTCAAGATGCAATATTAGACAAACAAAAAGAATATGCTGAAACCTACAAAGAACAGATACGGCATTATTATGCTAAGAAAAAAGTTATTGATGCTCAAATCAAAAAAGCTGAAAACAAACCACTTAAACTAGAGTTCGAAAATGATAGAATTCAAGAAATTATTAGATTGCAGGAAGAACTGGGAGAGAAGCCAGTTGAACATAGTATTATTTGTTCAGATGTCACATCAGAAGCACTGGAAGTAGAACTGTGTGACAATTATGAACAAATTGGAATAATGAGTGGAGAAGGCCGCAAAGTGCATAAAAACAATAAAGGACGTTATAATAATGGTACCAGTGATTGCGGAGTATGGTTAGCTGGTCATGGTGGTGATTATATTAAAACAAAAAGAATAATTAGAAGTAAAACAGAATTATTTAACCCTATACTTAGTGCAGTTATTGCTTTACAGCCTGATGCCCTAGCTACTGCAGGTGAAAGCATAGGCTTGAGAGAGTCAGGCTATTTGGCTAGATGGTTATCTGTTTACCTTAACTCTACATGTAGTAATTATCCTGTTAATAGTATACCTGTGGAGATAAAGAATAGGTTCAATAGTTTAATATCAAGCCTATTGGATAAAGATAGAACTACTGAAAAAGAAATAACTCTGTCCCCTGAAGCATTTCGAATATGGGTTGCTTATCATAATGAACTATACACTAATATTAAAATACACAAAGATGAACTGTCAGTGTTAACTATTCAAAGTTTTAAGAAACTTCCTGAGCATATTGCAAGAATAGCTTTAAACCTTCATGTTGCCAAGTGTATTGAATCGAAGAATGAAAGTTCTATTTGTAATACCGAAACAATGAAATCAGCTATAATTATTGGTGATTTTTTCAGAGAACATATAAACCAGGCTGTTGCTATAATGGGTGAAGATATGACGTTAGTAAATGCACGCAAATTATGGAATTGGCTTGATAAAAAAAGAGACTGGTTAAAAGCTTTAAGGTTAAAAAATGAATTAGGTTCAATTGAAGCTGTCAAAATTAGTGAAATCTCTCAACAGGGAGTTGCAGGACTGAACAACAAAGAGAAAGTACAACCAGTCATAGACCTACTTTGTGAGTATGGATGGCTAAGAAAAATTGAGAATAAATCACCTTTAAATAATAAAACTCAAACAATATATGAATTGTATACTAAACAAGTGAAACATAATGTTTGATATTAACTTAGAAGATATATTTAAAATTAGTATTAACCCTATTTTGCCTATTTACCCAAGTTCGGATGGTGTAAATAAGAAAACCTGTAAGCAAAATAGGGTAATTAGTGAAAATAGGATACTAAGTAAAAATAATAGTTTTTTTATAAGTGAGCCAATTTCTGTTGGTAAAGGAACTACTGAACCCTATCGGCGCGACTATACACCAATACAAAAATATAAATCCACTAAATTAAGAAAATGTCCTCTTTGTGGTATTGAGAACTTTTACAAAATCTGTGTAGAACACTGGTTTAAGTTTGGGCAGTTCGTTCCGGCTGTTTCAAAAAAATAATTGTTGTTTGACAGAAAATGTTTGAATACAAAAAGGTACTGTGACAGCATCAACGACTTACTGAGGTTAAGGCCTCGCAGCTCACCTCTTAAGCACTCCCCCTAAAATAAACAGGTTTACTTTAGTTAATATTAGGTTTAAATTTTATTTTTTTGTTCAAAAATAGCATTATATGACTTGTTAATTGTTCATATTGAAGGCTCTTTGCTCATTTGTGTTGAAAACTAATCTTGTTGTTTAATCCTTCAACAAAACCGCTTGTCAATCTCTTATTAAATTATATTATATTTTTATTTAAAATAATTTAGTTTCTTTCGTATACCCACTGAAATGGACAGGGTTTGTTTCAGTCGTCTGATAAATCTTCACATCAAGCAATCTGCTGCTTCCATATAGATTAAGAACGTTATTATCTTCAATCATATAATATTCATTATTTTTTTCTCCGCGTTCTGTCTGATAATGTATTTCTCCATCAACCTCCACTTTTTTTAATTCATAAGTTCCATAGCTTCCACCGAAGTATTGACACTGAATCAATAGTTTACCGTCTTTCTTAAATATAATTGTAGTGCCTCCAATGTTTTTAGCATGAGAAAACCAGGTCCCTGTTTCTGAATACTCGATAGGAACTTTTTTATAATCCGGAGAATATTCTATACGCTCAAGATTTTGTTTTATCTGCATCGCGGCTATCTTTGCATATGGTTTTCTATAACTACTTTTTATCAGTTCTAATTGCATATTGGCATTCTCTAATGCTCTAATTGCTTTGTTTGGATTTTTAAAAATATTTTTTTCGTAAGCATTATCTGATGTTTTTTGTATTGCAATAATCTGATCTACAACAGGAGGAACGTCAGCTGTGAGGCTTATCCCTGTAAATACGATGACCAATGCAATAACTTTTAATATAAATTTATTCATTTTCTTGTTCCTTATCAATTTTAACTATAACCTTTAGCTTAATTTGCCCTTTATTGCCATTTTATAAGACAAAAAAAAGGGCGCCCCCCAAATTATCTCTAACAGAGGTACCACCAAGCACCCACAGAAAAAAACAATAAGGAAAGCGCCCAAATATGGACGCAACCTCAAAGTAATTTTTTCTGTTTTTAAAAAATTGGTGGTTTTCTGTTAGAAAAAACTTTGTGTTGTTAAATTTTATTTTTTAATATTTATTTAAGCTTATCTAATTTCTCCTTTTTGTTGAGCTCTAACTTGACTAATAAAAATAATAGCCGAAAGACTAGAAAAAGTCAATAATGTATTTTTGGTTATTAAATATATTATAATATATCTTTATAGGAAGTGATATATTATAATTATGTGTACTATTGTTCTGGGTTGAAACCCTCTAGCGTTTCAACCCTAGAAGACCCGGTTAGTTATGCAAGCTGATTATCGGCCGAAGCAATATATGGATAGGGTGCAGGGGGTAAAATGAAAAAACTTGACTATTTTCAAACGATAAAGGGACAAAAATATCTTTTACATAACCGTAAATATAAGAAACTTTATTTTTCAATTGATGCCATTCCTAAAAGTAAAAATGGTATTTCGAAGAATGAAGAAATTGAATTTCAAGAGATAATAGTTAAGTCTTTATTAAATTATAATAGAAGGGCTTATCGATCTCCTATAGTACTAGAAATTGACTTTTACTCATCTAAAAACAATCCGCCTGCAATTCATACACTGGCTAAATGCTATTTAGATCTACTAGAAGATAAAAAAGCAAAAACTAGTGGAAACCGTAACAAGTTGATTTACAAAAATGATAAACAAGTCAAGGCTTTATTCATAAACTATCATATTAACAATGAGGAAAGTGAAATTAAAATAAAAGTGGATTCTTTGTCTAACTTTATTAGTGACCTAAGCCTCTATAATAGAATTAAAAATAATGATTTTTTACCCTATGAAGATGTTGCATATCCTTATCATGATGAATTTGAGTATGAAATAGACCAAAATACAAATAGTGCATTTTTAGATAATCCTATTGAAGAAATGATGGACTTTGTAGAAAAAAAGGAATTTTTTAATAACGTTGTAGGGGAAAATGCATATAGTGCATGGCTTGATATGTATGAAAAAGAGGCTCAAAGAGATATTTTAATAAATAATGATCTTTCTCTTGATGAATTATATACTTTACTTTGTCTTCCTAATATTTTAGAGGATTCAAACACAATATTAAAGCCAATTAGGTCTTTAATTTTAAATCAATCATCTTGGCTTTCACTAGATTTAGGTGAGATTCCTAAAATTACGGGAGATACTAAAAAGTTTAAAAAATATGTTAAACAAAAACTAAAGGAAGTCAAGGTGGCTTATCCAAAATTTTTTATTCCACTAAAAACATTATTAAGTGTAACAATAATTTTAATAAAGCCTAAAGTAAATGTTATAGATTTAGATAATCTAGCTAGAAAAATAATGCCATTTATTCATGAAATTATTAAGCCTCCAAGCACTTATCTTGATACTATTGATATTGATGCAATAAACGATGATGAAATAAAGCAAAAATTTATAAAAGATAAACAAGATAGACCTAAAATTCCTAAATATTCAATTATAAAATATCAAATATTTGAAATACCCAATATAGATGGAAATGATGAGGGAACTGTCAAACTATTCTTAGGAGATGGAATGTCTTTAGATAATTTATGGGATAAACTAAAAAATGTAATAGACAAATGGGATGAAGCTACTTCTTTTTGATATTTATTTTGCATAACTCTTCAAATAATTTTGTAGGTAATTCTCTGTATTCTAATAATTTTTTGTAATTTGATATTAAATTCTTACACAAATTAACTTGCGTTTCCCCATCAGTCTCATTTTGAATTGTAACTTCTATTAATATCAGGTTCATATTTTTTTTCTGATATCAAATTATTAAACTTGATTTTGCATCGCTTTGAAATTGGTGTGCCAGCTTTGTGCCAACTTTATGCGGGGAAAGTACGTAAAACTGTGTTTTTCTTAGTAAAGTGGATTTGTGAGTAATGGTGTTAATTCGTGGCTAAATGGGGCTAAATAAGTAGAATAGTAATGGCGGAGAAGGCGGGATTCGAACCCGCGGTACGGTTTCCCGTACGCCAGTTTAGCAAACTGGTACTTTCGGCCACTCAGTCACCTCTCCGTTTTTAAGTACGCTTAATATAATGACCATTTATCAAAGGTCAAAGGGTATTTATATATAAATTTATATTTTTTTATTTTTTCAATTACGTACAAAAACAGCCCCGTTAATTTATCTTTCGATATTGTCGTTTTTTGTAGAAAAAAAGTAATGGTTTTTTAATTCAAATACCTTATAATGAATACTGGATGTGTACGGCGCAAGTCTTTCCCCAGGAGCGGGAACAGTTTTTGAGGCTGAATTAATCTGAAATACTTGCGCCGTACACATCCAGTCTGGTCAAAAACTATAATTATTACTAATTTTAATATTAAGCAAAGGAAGTGAGAAATGACCAAAAAAGAAGTAAGCTTTAAATCCATGATGTTAATGACGATAGCAGCCTTTGGTCTCCAGTTCGGGAGTATATTGCAAATGTCTAATATGAGTGCCATTTACAAGTATTTAGGTGCGAATGTTAACGACATGGCATATTTATGGATAGCTGCTCCCTTAATCGGTTTACTTGCTCAGCCTATTATAGGGTTTATGAGCGATAGAAGCTGGTGCAAATTTTTACCGAAAAGATATGGTAGAAGGCAGCCGTATATTTTTTATTATGCTGTTCTTGGATTTTTTGGTATTCTAATACTGCCGAATTCTACTACTTTGCTTATGGCATTCCTTCTATTATGGGTTATGGATTTATCAACTAATGGCGCTCAGGAACCATTAAGGGCGATGATCGGAGATATGACAACAAAGAAGCAGATGACCAAAACATTTGCGTATTATACTATTTTTGCCAGCCTGGGTGCTACGCTGGCAGCTCTTCTGCCATGGATTATGATACATATTTTCGGTTTTTCTGATGCAAGTTCAGGCGAAGGCATTCCTCTGCCCATAAAATTGACATTCTATATCGGTGCCTGTGCTTTTCTGTTTTTTACGTGTATTACTATTTTTACAACAAAGGAATATCCGCCTGAAGATATGGAGGCTTTTCTGGCTGAAAAAAAAGAACTGCGCAAAGTCAATGTTGTTGTAAGGTTCAGTAATGCTACAAAGGATATATGCTATAAAATAATACATATGCCTCCTGTTATAAAAGATTTCTGGGTTCCCCAGCTTTTTATCTGGTTTGGCCTGTTTTGTATGTGGGTTTACTTTGGAATTGGAGTTGCACAGAATGTATACGGCCTCCCGCCGGGGGCAGATGTTCAGGGAAATGTCCTGTTTTCAACCGAACTTATGAAAGGTGCAGCCTGGTGTGGAATATGTTTTGCAACATACCAGATTTTTAGTTTTATTTTTTCTTTTTTTCTGCCTTCTATAGCGAAAAAAACCGGAGGTAAAGCAGCTTATGGATTAAGTCTTGTTTGTGGAAGTCTTGGTTTGATTGGAGCATTTTTTATACATGATGAATATCTTTTGATTTTATGTATGATTGGAGTAGGTATGGCCTGGGCAGGAGTTATGACAATGCCGTATTCTATTATAGCTCATGAAATTTCCCAGAAAGAACTTGGTGTATATATGGGGTTGTTTAATATAACAATCTGTATACCGCAAATTCTTTGTGCTCTTCTTTTGGGTATTATCGCGGAGGATGTTTTTCATAATAGAGCTATGGAAATTGTATTATTGGGTGGTGTAATGATGCTGATTGGAGCCCTTCTAATGATTAGGCTTCAATTTAGAGATAATAGAATAGCTAAAAAAGCTCAGGAGGTTTAAGGTCAGTCGGCCTGTCCGCCGAAGATC
>CAZGAI010000137.1:0-8413 GCA_964523175.1 uncultured Victivallales bacterium
TGGATAAAAAGAGTAGTTGTTTGTTGAGCTAAGGCATCTTTAATATTAGTTATTATTAGTGGTAAATAGTTTTTCCTTTAGTTTTACATAAGAATCTGTGTTAATCAGTGTAATCAGCGGATAAAAAAGAAAGCTTTAAATGAAAATTCTTATAACAACAGATCCTGAAATACCTGTGCCACCAATTCTTTATGGCGGGGCTGAACGTTTAGCTTCAGATCTAATTGATGCTTATACAGAAAAAGGACATCAGGTATTTCTGATTGCAAACGAAGAATCAAAACACTCAAAAGTAAAAGCCTTCTATCCATGGAAGTCCAGCAGCTCTGTTGGTTTCAAAAATATTGTGACAAATGGACTACAGTTACGTAAAGTTTATAATGAAGTTAAACCTGATATAGTACATTGTTTTTCCAGGTTATTATATATATATCCTCTCCTTTTTACTTCGAAAGCTCTGTTTGTAAAGCGTTACGGTAGGTTTATTTCACCTAAATCAACTAAATTGGCTGAACGTCTAGCCGGGAAAAGGTTGCAACTGGTAGCTGCCGCATCTCACATGCTTAATCATTTGCCTGGTAAATTAGATTGGAAAGTAATCTATAATTTTGTTGATACCAATTTTTATCACGACTCGATAAAAGAAAAGCAGGGGTTGTTTTTTCTAGGTAGAATTGAGGATATTAAAGGTGTTAATGAAGCAATTCAGGTAGCAAATGATCTAAATGAATCTCTAATAATTGCAGGTAATATTGAACCTGAACATCAAACGTATTTTGATGAAAAAGTAAAACCATTTCTAAATGAAAAAATTACTTATATTGGACCGATTGGCAATGATAGAAAAAAGGAAATTTTCCAATCTGTAAAAGCTACCTTGTTTCCTATAAAATGGGAAGAACCTTTCGGTATTGTAATGGCAGAAAGCATGGCCTGTGGTACTCCGGTTATTGGCTTTAAAAGAGGGTCTGTGCCTGAAGTTGTTAATGATTCTAAAAGTGGATTTGTTGTTGATAATGTTCCTGAAATGGTTGAAGCGGTAAAAAAAATTGATAAAATTGATCGCTGTGCTGTAAGAAAATATGCAGAAGGGATGTTTTCAAGAGATGGTGCTGCACAACAGTATCTTAATCTTTTTGATGATTTGATTAAAAAAAATATATGAAATAATTTTAAACTAACTTTTAGGAAATAATGAAAGCTTTATTTATAGCTAATAAAAAACATTTGGAATCCAAAATACCAGGTGGTGTTCAAATTTGCACATATGAATTTGTGTCTTTGTTTAAAAAAGCAGGATTTGATTTAGATTTTTTTCCTGTTAAGTCAACATGCTCATATGTAAAAAGGCTTAAGATTAAACTTGGAGTTAATGCTTATGATTTTTACGATTTTAATAAATACTTGCCTCAGCTGATAAAAAAAATACAGGATGAAAAAATAACGCTTATTATTTTAAATCAGGTTAATTTAAGCGGTTTTGCTAAATTACTGAAAAACAAGATTACTGATTTGAAAGTAATAGTCTTATCTCATGGAAACGATAGTGGAGATTATTTACATGAAGTTTTAGTTTCAAAATATAATATATTCAAAGTATTTAAATTAGGGCAACTTATTTATAAAGAAGCTGATTATTTTTCTAACTATATCGATTTGTTAGTAACTATATCTGATATTGAAAAAAAAATAGGACTATGGTTAGGAGCTTTAAATTGTGTTTATGTACCCAGAACAATAACAAATACATCATTAGATAGGAAACCATTAGCAAATTGTATCGGTTTTGTTGGAACATTGAATCATCCTCCAAATCTCCTTGGTGTAAAAATGTTGGCTAGAGAGCTTGATAAATTAATTTTTAGTGGCTCATTACGAATAACCGGAGGGCCTAAGAAGATTGGATTGGAGTTAGAAAAAGAATTTAAATGTATTAATTATATTGGTTATTTGTCAGATGAAGAATTGAGAGAAGAAGCTAAACTCTGGACACTGTTCGCTAATGTTGTTTTCTGGTATTCACGGGGTGTTTCTACAAAAGTAGCCCAAATGATAGGTTGGGAAATTCCAGTTATCACTACTAAAGCTGGTATTAGGGGATATGAGTGGATCGAGGGTGAAATGCTTGTAGTTAAAGATGCAAAAGAGATGGCTGAAATGATAATTAAGTTTTTTGAGGACAAAGGTTTACAGGATAATTTGAATGCAGAAATGAGAAAAATAAAAAAGACCAGTCCAACACTCGAGGAATTAAGCCAAAGACTTAAGATTGAAATATGTTCGTTATTTCCTGAATCATTAAACTTGCTGTAACGGTTTTAGTGTGGGTTCTGTTTACGAAATTTGAAAAAAGTATACAGAATATTCAAACCAGGAGGTTCTTTTATTTAAACCACTCAAAATGTCAATTGCCTAAGAAAATGATTGATGGTTCCCTTTGGAAAATATCCTGTACCCCTTAGAATATAAAAAAATAGTTCATCATGTTCGTTTATATAATCGTGTTTTAGTTGAAAAGCATTTGAATGAGTATGGCTTTCAAATAGTTAAAACAATTGGAGTGAGTTTTTTAAAAGAAAAACATAATAGATATAAAATATTAAAATATATTAGTGAGAAAATTGCTGATAGATTTCCACAACTCTCTAATAATATGATAATTATAGCTAAGAAAACTTCCCAGTATTAATCAGTTAAATCAGTGGATAAAACAAGTTTTTACCTGAGCTAACCCCGAATAAGTGTTAATAAGTGTTAATAAGTGAAGATAAGCTGTGCCGAGGCGTAGTTTTTAAACGAAGACTGGTGGATAGTAATGAAAAAACTTTTAATAATTTATGCACATTGGCATCCGGCAAACTTGGCAGGAGTTCACCGTCCTCGTTTGATCGGCAATTATCTATCTGAATTCGGATGGAAACCAAGAGTGTTGACTGTTGAAGAAAAATATTTTGAGGAAAAGGCTGATCCTGATTTCAAAAAAACTTTTTCCTCTGACTTTGAAGTAACAAGAGTAAATGCTTTTCTGATAACCAAACCACGCCTGGTAGGTGATATTGGTCTGCGAGCCTTTTTTCAGCTTTATAAAAAAGCAAAGGAAATTATCAATAATGAAAAAATAGATTTTATCTGGATTCCTATACCTTCATTTTATCAGGCTGTATTAGGGCGGATGCTATATGCAAAAACTGGAGTGCCGTATGGAATAGACTATATTGATCCATGGATTAGAAACATAAATGGTCGGAAAAACATGAGGGCTGTAATTAGCAATCTGACTGCTCGAATACTTGAACCTTATGCTGTTAAAAAAGCTTCTCTGATCTCAGGTGTTTCAACCCCCTATTATCAGCCTGTCATTGAAAGAAATTTTAAGGATAAAGTTATAGAGCATGTAGGAATGCCTTATGGATTTGACCCTAATGATCACATGATTAAACTAAAGAGCCTTTCTTATCCATGGAATAAATACCCAAACTGCAAGCCTATTCTTTACGCAGGGGCTTTTTTACCTCAATCAGGATTATTTTTGCTATTATTTTTTAAAAGTGTAAGTGATTTGCGGTCAAAAGGAATATGGGACTCGTCTATTCGTTTCTTTTTTGTTGGAACTGGAAATTACACACATAAATCAATAGAATCGTATGCTGCAGAAGCAGGTGTTCAAGATATTGTTATTGAAATAAGAGAGAGAAAACCATTTTTAGATATATTAAATTACCTCGATGCAGCCTGGAGAGTAATGATTATTGGCAGCACCGAGAAACACTATACTGCTTCTAAAACATTTCAGGCACTATTAAGCAAACGTCCTCTCTTGACAATGTTTCATGAGGAGAGCAGCGCATCCGAAATTATGAAGGAAGTTGGCGCAGATAAATTTACATTTAGGTATTCTGAAAATATGACTGAAGAAGATATAGTTCAAAAACTAAAATCGATGCTTTTAGACTTTATTAATGACGATATAGACTGGAGTCCAAATTTAGAAAAGCTTGATAAATATTCAGCCTGTAATTCAGCAAGGTTATTGGTAGAAAAACTGAACAAAATAGTGGAAAAAGGCACCACTAATCTACGCTTATGAACACTAATAATGATAAAAATTTATTTAAAGAAGAAGGCTATAAGGTTATGGGAGCTGCCTTTGAAGTGTATAATGAATTAGGTTATGGTCTTCTTGAGGAAAATCTATCAGCAGGCGATGGAAATAGAATTTGAATTAAGAAATATTCCTTTTGAATCGAAGAAAAACTTAGAAGTTTATTATAAATCTAGAAAACTTGATAAAATATATATACCGGATTTATTTGTATTTAATGGTATCATTATTGAACTTAAATCGGTAAGTGAGTTAACAACAGAACATGAAGCTCAACTTTTTAATTATTTGAAATTAACAAGAACGAATGTTGGGTACTTAATAAATTTTGGCTATAAAGAGAACTTGGAATGGAAGCGTTATATAATATAAAAACCTTAAGTGATAATTAGTGAAGATTAGTGGTGAATCTTATGAAAAAATTAGCTATAATTACTTCTCATCCTATTCAATACAATGCACCTTTGTTTAAACTGCTTGCTGAAAGAAATAAAGTCAAAATTAAAGCTTTTTATACATGGAGTCAGGCTATAGATAATGTTGAAGATCATAATTTTGGTAAAACAATAAAGTGGGATATACCGCTGCTTGATGGTTATGATTATCAGGTTGTTGAAAATATATCCAAAACTCCCGGCTCAAACAACAGTAAAGGCATTATTAATCCAAATTTGATCTCGGAAATTAAAAAATGGCAGCCAGATTATGTCTTAGTTTATGGCTGGAACTTTGTAAGTCATTTTCAGGTTATTAAATACTTTAAAGGTAATATTCCGATTTTGTTCAGAGGAGATTCAACATTACTGGATGAAACTGGTGGTATTAAAACTATTATTCGTAGGTTATATTTGAAATGGGTTTATAAACATATTGATTATGCTCTATATGTTGGAACAAACAATAAAAACTATTTTTTAAAACATAGGCTATTAGAGAAGCAGCTGATTTTTGCACCCCATGCTATTGATAATCAACGTTTCTCTGATGATACAGAAAACAAATATGAATTAAAAGCTATTGAATGGAGAAGAGATTTAGGATATAAAGATAATGATATTGTTATTTTATTTGCAGGAAAATTTGAGCCAAAAAAAAATCCTGAAATCCTGATAAAAGCTGTTAATCAAATCACCAAATCACCAAATCACCAAATTATCAAATTACTCATAGTCGGTAATGGTGTACTTGAAGAAAAACTAAAAAATATAGCAAAAAATAATTCTAATATCAAATTTATACCGTTTCAGAATCAAACAAAAATGCCAGTTTTGTATAGAGCAGCAGATGTATATTGTCTTCCATCAAAAGGACCTGGTGAAACTTGGGGATTAGCTGTTAATGAGGCTATGGCATGTGCTCGTCCGGTTATTGTAAGTAATAAAGTTGGTTGTGCCGTTGATTTGATTAAAGAAGGTCATAACGGCTGGATATTTAAACATGATGATATCAAGGATCTAGTTAATAAAATCCAAAAGGCTGTAAATGATAAAGAAAACCTTAAATGTATGGGAATAAATGCCGAGAACTTTATTGCTAATTGGTCATTTGAAAAAATAGCAGAAGCAATTGAAAACCTAGTCCACAGATTACGCTGATTTAACTGATTAATTTTTATACTATTAACTATTAACTATTAACTATTAACTATTAACTATTAACTATTAACTATTACATGTTTTATTCTGAAATAGATTTTTTTGCTAGGAAATTGCAGAAAATAGCTACAGTCATTGCAGTGCTGTATTTATTTTTTGTAGGTGCTGATTCTTATTTATGTATTGGTGTTGGAATTTTTATTTTTTTCTGTTTTCAATTTATTATTAACCTAGGTCTTAAAATTGAAGTGCGCGATGTAATTATACTCGTAGCTTGCTTCCAGTGGATAATAGGAGCAGCCTTATCATATATCTATGTTCCTTCATGGTTTCTCTACTCCATGAAGGTTCCTGAATCCGAGTATATGAGTTTTGTAGTTCCTGGTGTTATTTGTTTTGTTTGTGGTCTTTGTCTGCCTTTTTATAGCACCAAAATTGACCATGTTAATATCAGAGTATGGATTAGGCAACAGTTGGCAGCTCATCCTAATTTAGATATTATTATTCTTGGGATTGGTTTTTTTGCATCATTTGCTTCACCTTTTAGTCCTTCTAGTTTACGTTTTGTATTTTACCTTTTATCCATGCTTATGTATATAGGAACATTCTATTTATTATTTTCTGAACGAAAACATAAAAACTTAATTATTATAACTGTATTTTTAATATTATTTGTCGAAAGTCTAAGGGCAGGTATGTTCCATGAATTACTCCTTTGGGGTATTTTTATGTTTTTAGTCTTTGCATTTGTTTATCAATTGGGTTATAAAAAGAAACTATTTATTTTATTTATTCTTTTATTAGGAGTGTTTTTTTTACAATTAGTAAAAAGAGAACTTAGAACAATTGTGTGGTCCAAAGGTAATATAAGCTCATCTGATGCTGTCTATGCTTTTGGTGATGTACTGATAAAGAAGTCTACAGAAAATGATAAATTATTAGCGGAATTGGAATTTTTTTTATTAATATCTCGAATAAATCAGGGCTGGATAATATCACAGATTATGCAGTATGTTCCTGAAAAAGAACCTTTTGCAAATGGTGAAACGATTATTAGAAGCATTGAAGATTCAATAATACCCCGTTTTTTGAAAGCAAATAAAATGATAGTTGGCGGGACTGAGTATTATTCACGATTTACCGGTCTAACTTTGAGATCCGGGACAAGTATGGACTTAGGAATTATCGGGGAAGCTTATGCTAATTATGGTGTTAGAGGCGGCATTGCTTTTATGTTTATTCTTGGACTATTTTATAATTTTGTACTGTATATTGTCTACAGAATTTCACAGAAAAATCCGATGATGTTTTTGTGGGTGCCTTTACTGTTTTTATATGTAATAAAGGCTGAGTCAGGCTTTTATATGGCTATAAATCATTTAATCAAAGCTTCGATTTTTTTAATTATCTTTTTTTATATTTTAAAATTTTTCTACAAATTTGATTATCATCCTTTTGATGAATGGCAGGATGAAGAAGAAGATGATGACAATCAAAGATTAAGAGTAAGGTAGGTTCTTGGAAATGAATAGATTGATACATGTTAAGTTTTTTTTAAGACACCCATACCCCTGTTTTCACAGCATAGAAAATGTGTTCAAACAGATAGTTGATAGCTTGCCAGGCAGTATTACAACTGAAAAATATAACTTGAAAAAGAAAGAAAAAGGTATATTTAACCGTATATTTTCATTAATTGATGTCTATTTAAATAGAGGATTTATTAATCATATTACGGGCCATGTAACTTATATAGTTTTGGCATTGCCTAAGAATAGAACAATTGTAACTTTCCATGATTTAGAGTCTATTGATCGTAGATCTAAACTGAAAACCTGGTTATTGATCCTATTTTGGGTTAAAATACCTGCTAAAAAATGTAAAATTATAACAACTATTTCAGAGCATACTAGAGATGAAATTATAAGAATAACCGGTGTAAAACCTGAAAAGGTGAAAGTCATTTATGATCCCTTACCCAATGGTTTAATCTATACCCCAAAAGAGTTTTGTTCTGCAAAACCCAATATTTTAGTTGTTGGAACTAAAATTAATAAAAACCTGGAAGGTGTTGTTGCTGCCGTCAAAGGAATAAGTTGTAGATTGACAATTATAGGTAAGTTATCTGAAATACAGGTAAAACTTCTTAATGATAATAGTATTGAATATAAAAATCTATTTAATATTTCGTATGATACAATTATAGATACATATAAACGTTGTGATATATTGTGTTTTTCAAGTTTTTACGAGGGGTTTGGCATGCCCATTATAGAAGCTCAGGCGATAGGTCGACCTGTTATAACATCCAACTACGGAGCGATGAAAGAAGTAGCCGATGATGCAGCTCTATTTGTTGATCCAGCTAAAGTTGAGCAAATATCTAAAGCGATAATTACTCTTATTTATGATAGAAAACTTCGGGACAGCTTGATTCAAAAAGGTCTAGAGAATATTAAACGGTTTGAAGCGAAAGTGATTGCAGAGCAATATGCGGAACTGTATAAAAGAATAGCAGCTGATCGTCTCTGATTTTCTTTAATATTTAAAGAATTATTAGTGTGTGAAAATGAAAATTTATGGTGTATGAAAGGTGGCAATATGTTATTATTAAGTAGATTCAAATTTATTACTTCACATCCTTTAAACAGAGATAATAAAATAAAATCTATAATTCAATTTTTAAAATGGCAGATCGCCAGTCGTATAATGAAAG
>CAZGAI010000138.1:0-8409 GCA_964523175.1 uncultured Victivallales bacterium
TGGGTGTAATTACAATTAGGGACATAATCCGCAATAAACCCCTAATTTTCCCTTGTTTTTAGTGTTTTTATGCTGCCTTAAATTTAATTATCTCATCTATCATAACCGTTTCATTATACTTCTGCTTCAGGTTGCTGAAATCATAGGTTCCAAGTAGGTTTACATGCCTCCAGACAAGAATAGAAGCCTGTAAAACGTTAGATAAAATGTCCTTTTGAGTCTCTGAATCTGATCGCATAATAATCTTTGTCAATTCAATGTAGTTCCACAAAATTATTATGTTTTGAAGAACTGTCTTGCACATAGCTGCCACTTCTTGCTCAGTCTTATCAACCTGTATAATTTCCTGGTTATTTGCAAAAGATATTGCTGAAGAAAACTTATTGGCTAATTCTCCCTTGTTCAGCTGTTTTTCTATTGTCTGTCTTAGCTCTACATCATCAATATAGTTTAATATAAAAGTTGATTTTATAATCCGTCCAAATTCCTTTATAGCTTTCTGAAGAGGATGTTGCTTATCATATGAATTTAATCTTTTTAATATTGTTGATGCTTTATGTTCTCTTAACTTTATAGTTGCCATTAGTCTTAGAATTGTATCCCAATTATTTCTGATCAGCGTGGCATTGACATAGTTGTTCGGAATAACTGGATATTCTTTTTTTTCTAAATCAGCTTTAATGTTATCAAAAGAGACTAAAGAAACTGATGCAACATCTTTTATCCTTGGAGCAAAAGATGTATTGATTAGGTGTGAAATCGCAAATATTGTTTCGGAATATCCTTCTGTATCAGTTGAATGCATATCACTTTTAATGCCGGGGTTATGCAGTAAACCATCGATTACATAAGCAGCATCACGTTCAGAGCTGCTAAATACTGTTGAATAAAAAAGAATACCTCTTTCGTCTATAAAAGTATAAATATTACTACCTTTGCCATGGCCAAAATATTTATAAGAAAAATTAGCATTAAGAGATTCAGCAGAAACACTCCTTTTCTGGGCATCACTTGAAGTATGCAAAAATTCTATTTCTTTTTTGAACTGAGTTGGAAGCCATAATCCATTCATAAAATTGGTTAGAGAATCATTTACTGTTTGTAGGTTTTCGAGTGAGAAATACCAGTTTACAGCATTTGATAAAGTGTTGTATTTTATTCCAATTGAAGTATTGGCCAACTTATGTAAGGAAATATTTGTTCCGAGAGAAAATAGCCCGGCATAAAAGACTTCTTCTGAAGGTTTTCCGTGAGCTCCTTTAAGTTTATAGTGCTTAAAATCTGATGTAAAATGCATAAGGTTATCTACTTCTGACACCATCTGTAATATTGGAACATATGTTTCTTTTCCTATTAAGTCTAATACAGAATCATAATCAGGTTTTTCCAGTCCTGGAGTATATATGATAAGTTTACCGTCTTTTTTTATTCGTGTATATTTATTGCTCTTACTTTTTATGTTTTTGTTTGTGTGATAAAAGCTCCTGTCAAGTTTGTTTTTTAGCATAAGAAGATGACTATCAATATCTTTAAACTCTGATAAGTCTGTTTTTGCTAAAATGGCGTCTTTATCTTCTTCCCAAACATTTTTATCTATTAAGTAAGACTCAATCGGCATGTATCTATATGATTCAGAGAGACATATAGTTCCTGATCTTATGCCTTCTGCAGTCTTTATAAAAAATATTGCCTTGTATAATGAAGCATTAAATATTCCATTTTCGTATACAGGCTTGTATTCGCTGTCATCCAAAAAGTTATCAGGAGCAGTTTTTGTAATACTATTGTGTGATTGGTAATAGGCTAATGCATCATGGAGCTCTGAATAATTTGCATTAATATCAAGTTTCAAATATTTTACTATATCAGCGACTCTATTTTGGAGCTTGCGTGAAATTGAATGCAATGCATTATAAAATGGAAGTTTATCTTTATCACTATCCAGCTTATTTTTTAATTTTTGGTACAATTCATCTAAGCTCTCTTCTGTTTTAGAATTTTTCTTAGGTATTATATCCTGCAGCAGCAATACTTTTTGATCGCTTGGAATTGTATCATCATAAAGAATCCTTCTGGCCTTTTTAATATCAGATTTATGTAGAGCCACACCATCAAGAATTTTTAGCGTTAATTCGTTTTGTTCCGGCAGTTCATCGCTGCTTTTTTGCTCTACTAGAGCTTTTACTCCATTTAGTTGATGTTGAACAGATTTTAAAATAATATCAAAGAATATATCCTGTCTCGTTTTATACTGGTGCACTATAAAGCCCAAAAGATACAAATACCGCTTATCTGCATCTGCTATACCTTCAGTTATTTGGGTTACCTTGGCCTTCGTTGTCCATTCTCCGTAGTACCTAATGGCTTCAGGGGATAACCCCAATTTATCAATAACTTCGTGTAATTCAAAAAATAATTTTTTGATAATCAAGAATGCATGGACACTTTGTTTTATTTGAACAGGTCTGACAGACTGGCTTATAATTTTAAGCTTAGTAAGCATTGGGCGTGTATACGGTTGGTCATTCGTTTCAATCAAACTATCAAGAGCTTGCATTTGTGATTCAGTCATTAGGCTGTTTATTTTTTCAACTAAATCATTTTCAAATGTATTTAGCTTTGCTGTAATAGATTCCGCAAAGCACGAATAACCTGGCACTTCTATTTTTTTACTTCTCAAAACATCTACAGTAGAAAAAAGCATATTTTTGGGGTGCATTTGTTTTGCAACAAAACCATCAAGCAATTCACTGAAAACAACCTTCGATTGCTGATAAGATTTATGTTCAAATAACTCTAAAATAAAGTTTTTATGGTAAAGTTTTATCCCATCTTTATAATATTTAGATAATTTCCCATAATTCTTTATTTTGAGCATAGAAGCAATAAAGTTCATATCACTCTTTTTGTACTTTTTAGACACAAAAAACTTTCCTGTAGCCCGAAAATATCCGTATTGAACAACAAGACCAATCTTATTGGTATTTCCTATTGCTTTATCTATTTTCTCTTTTACGGAAGATCCAAAAGAAAAATAATATTCCCTCTCAAGATTATTAAATGTTGGTGCGCTGTCAAACTGCTGAACTTCATGAGGAAGTAATATTTTAATCCTTGGCATTATTCCTCTTCTCCTATCAACTCAACAGCTTCCGATAAATCTGATAGTGAAGGATGACAGTATATTTTTGTTGTATTAAGGTTTTCATGACCGGCAAGAGCAGCAACTTTTTCCAGGCTGACATCTGCATTTATTAGGTTTTTGCAGAAAGTATGCCTCAGTTTATGCGGAGTAAGTGAAGCAAAATCACTTTTTTTAAATAGCCGCCTGAACATCAATTGTATTCCTCTTGGGGTTAAAGGACCTTTTTGCCCTGTAAAAACATAATAATCTTCTCCTATATGTTTTTTATATGCAAGCAATAAAAAAGCATTCCTGGCATCTTTATTGAGTGGAATATCACGGCATTTGTTTCCTTTCCCATAATTTACTGTCATCGTTCCCTTGCGTTCAGAAAGTAATACATTAATCCATTTTAATTGGCACAGTTCATTTACCCTTGCCCCTGTATTAAGTAATATTTTTATAATCGCAATGTCTCTAGCTCCTGCATGACATTCAATATAGCGCAATAAGAAATTTTGCTCTATTTTGGCCAGCCACTGAGGCGCAATTTTATTTTGTTTTACTGGTTTTGGCAAAGGAAATCTATACTTTATCTGTTTAGCTTGCCACCCCCACTCTAAAAAAACTTTTATGCTTATCAAATGGCGATTAATCGTGCTGGGTTTACGGCCGGATGCTATTAAAAATCGTTTATATTGTCGTAAATCTGTTGGTGTTATTTTACTAAAACTCAATATCTCTGAATTTGTTTCTTTAAACCATTTCGAAAAATTAGTTATATCAGATCTATAACTCTTGATAGTAGCATCTGATTTGTCGAAGGATTTTTGATAAATAATAAATTCTTCAATTACTTTTATTTTAGTCATTTTTGTTATACGATTAGATTTTTAATAGATAATTGTATTATTTTTGAGACTTATACGATCAATTGAGTATAAATATAGCGTATAATATACATTATACGAGTACTATAAAAAAGGAAATAACTTTATAAATTTTATAGTAAAACCCTTAAAAAAGGCAATAAGTGGGAGAGTTATTGCGGATTATGTCCCTAATTGTAATTACACCCAATAATGCTTTTTTAACAGCTTGATCAGTTCCATAATCTGATTGTCTTCTTTATAAAAAACAAAGTCTACTGCCATTAAAACCGGGCGAAGATATAATGAAAACATTCTTGATGATTTTAAGTAGAATTTCCATCTGGCCGCCTTTTTATCAAAAGTATTACCGGAAATAAACTCGGCAAATGCAGAGAATTGAGTTTTAGGCAGAATATTATATGCTGCGGAATTAAGTTCCTCATGCGTAAGATTTTTATCCCGCTTTGGAAACCACTTCAGGAATTCAACCAATTTAGGAAAATCAACTGCCAGCTTTGAATTATGTTCTGCCAGTGCAGTTTCAGAGAACATCTTACCTCCATCCAAAATGGATTTTACATGATAAAGAAAGCTGATTATAAGATTATCCATAATTTGCTGATAACGATATTGAACAAAACAAATAGCATGAAGCCATTGCTGAGTTTTACTAAGCCGCCTTAATCTGGATGTTGCATATTGTGCGGCTATATCGGCATAGTAGTTTACAGCATTTCCGGACAGGCACAGAGTTGGTATAAAATTTTTGGAAAACTCATATAATTCAAAAATACTCCGGGCCTTTTCGACTTCATCTTTAATCGCAGTGTATTGAAAATTTTTCTGGTCTGCACGTATAATATTGAGTTGTGTAATGCCATTCTCATCTCTGTTGATCAAATCAGATAGATTTTTCTGGATAGGTTCAGGAATGGATAAGAGAATTTGTTTTAACCTTTTTTCCTCTACGCCAAAGGCTGATGTAAATATATCCTGCAGTTTCCTGTATGTTGGAATAATAATTTTCTGTCTTTCAAAGCAGCAAATCAACTGACGTAAAGAACTATGGGTTTTGGGATAACATTTAAGCAGGCTACACAGTTGTTGCTCAATGTATGATTCAATATCCGGAGACCAGTTTTTATAACCGAGCAATTCCAGAATGTCATTCTTTTGTTTTTTGTAGGTTCTTTTGTCAAGTCGACCGTTTAAATTAACATTATTGTTGAAATATTTTGTAGCAACATATTGTGCATCCCGGGATTCTTTTAAATCAAATGCGTAAAACTGTTGCTGTGCTTTAAAATATCCAAGACTGAGCAGAAAATATGTTTTTGCTTTTATGGTGCGGTATTTACCGGCAGTTTCCATTTCCTGATTATTAAACTCAAAATATAATGACTGTTCTACTTTATTAAATGTGGGAAAGCCATAGATTGCATTAATCTCAGATTCAGACAACAGTTTTATTCTTTTATGATTATGCATAAGCCAATAACGGTGAATTCAAATATTTATCTGCCTTTTAGAAAAAAATCTGTAAGATTTGCGTGCTTGCAAATTTTATTACAGTTAAAATTAAAGTTGTGCAAAAAGTACAATTTTATGCACTTTTAAAATTTGAATTAATTCATGTAAAAAGTTATAATATATCAGTGAAAATACTTTTGCAAAAAACAAAGTGCAAAAAAGCAAGATATCTATTAAGAAAATGCATTGTTTACCATGAAAAATAATACTAACAATAAAATAGGATATGCCAGAGTAAGTACAATCAGCCAAAATCTGGATTCACAACTGGATATTTTAAAGAAAAACGGCTGCTCTAAAATATTTACAGATAAAATTACCGGAACATCCAGAGAAAGACCTGGATGGGACAAACTTATTGAATATGTAAGAAAAGGTGACACAATTGTTGTAACTGAATTAAGCCGTATGACAAGATCACTAATGCACCTGCTTCAAATCTCTGAAGAATTCTCACGTAAAGAAATCAATATGGTGTCCCTCCGGGAAAATTTAGATACCACCTCTGCAACCGGCAGATGTTTTTTTTCAATAATGGGAGCTATTTCTCAACTGGAAAAAGAATTAAAAGCAGAAAGAGCTGCAGCCGGCAGAGAATCCGCAAGAGCCAGGGGGCGAACCGGCGGAAGACCCAGAACAGATCCGGGAAAACTTGAACAGGCAAAGATTCTTTACGACAACTCAAAAAAAACAGCAGATGAAGTATGCAAGTCTGTTGGAGTGGGTAGAAGAACATTTTATAAATATTTAGCTCAGTTTAAAACTGAAGCAAAGGAAAATAGGTAAGAATATTAATTATGGATGAGACTAATATTTTACATTTAGACAAAAAATATATAGAGCTCCTAAATGAATTAAAAAGCCAGATAAGAAATAGACAAATAAAAGCAGCACTGGCAGTTAACAGAGAAATTATAGAACTCTACTGGCATATAGGAAAGGGAATTGTAGAAAAACAGAAGAATGCAAAGTGGGGAAGTAAATTTCTTGAGCAACTTTCTAAAGATTTAAGAAATGAATTTAAAGAGATGGGGGGATTTTCAGTAAGCAATTTAAAACGAATGAGGAATTTTGCCAGAGAATATCAGGATTTACAAATTAGTCCACAACCTGTGGTCCAATTACCATGGGGCCATATTAGCCTTCTATTAGAAAAATTTAAAACACCTACTGTCAGAGAATGGTATGCTCAGAAAACTATAGAAAATGGATGGTCAAGATCTACACTGCTTATACAAATTGAATCTCATTTATTTGAAAGGCAGGCTTTGAAAGAAAAGAACACAAGCTTTAAGAAAACTTTACCTCCGGAACAATCAGATCTCGCGGTAAAAATGCTGAAAGATCCCTACTGCTTTGATTTTTTGACCGTAGGAAAAGAAGCAAAAGAACGTGAAATTGAAAATTCATTAATTGAACATATTAGAAAATTTCTTTTAGAACTGGGACAAGGATTTGCTTTTGTCGGTTCTCAAGTACCAGTTGATGTGGGAGGAGATGAATTTTTTATAGATCTTTTATTTTACCATATCAAACTAAAATCCTACATTGTGATCGAGCTCAAGGCAAAAGCCTTCAAACCCGAGCACACCGGACAACTGAGTTTTTACCTTACAGCTGTTGATAATGAATTGTGTGATTCTTCTGATAATAAAACGATTGGCATATTATTGTGCAGGAAAAAGAATAAAATTGTTGCTGAATATGCTCTTCAGGGAATTAACCAACCTATAGGTATATCAGAATACCAGTTAACAAGAGCAATTCCGGAAAACTTGAAAACTGAACTTCCAAGTATAGAAGAAATTGAATCTGAACTAAATGAAGAATAAACAATATCAACTAAAAAAAATCTTTATCCTGCAACAGGTATAAAATCAAGAAAAGCACGAAACCATATGGGAGTTTTTCTGAAATCCCCTTTTTTGGGGGTTCTTCCACAGTACCCCTGACAAACTACAATTTGATTATTGAGCAAACTCAAAATTTTATTTGAAACTTTACGAATTGTTGGAGCCCTACGAACAGTTTCTTTAGTTATTCCATGAATACTAACATTTATTGGATCAAACAAATCTTGTGGATTTATATACGATTTCCACTCTTCTACAATTTTACCATTTGCATATTTAACAATACCTATCTGGCATATAGAAGACATATCTGGATTTGCTGTTTCAACATCAATAGCAATAAAATTCATTTAAACCTCCCTGTATTAAAATTATAACATATTTGTCAGCAGAAGGCTTTAATATATTTAAAACTTTATCCTACTATTCCACTATGCCTTCGAATCCCTCCTTTTTGCCAAAAACGGCTTTTAGAAAAAAGTATTTATCTAAGTTTATCTAATATCAATTTCTGTATCCATTTTGAGGGAACTCTTCTTTTTATACTCCAGCTTTTAGCTGTGTCAAGAGAGCAACCAATAATTTTTGATGTTCCAGTCGCTCCAATTTTATTGATCATACCCCAGAAATCTGTCCAGTGAAATTCTACATCTATTAATATCCTATTTATTTCTTCTTCACTAGGCATCCATATCAGTTGCGCATCTTTTGTCAGCTCTCATTTATATTAAAATAGGGGGTGTTTTCCAGAATATTGATAATGTTATATTAAGTATTTACTTAATAATCAATAAAAAGGAGAATTAAAATGTTGGCCCAAAGCTTTAACCAAGACCTTGCCTGCATATATGGAATTAAAGAAGCTATAGTAATAAGCGCTATACTAGAACTTAGTTTCTACCCAATAGAAAAAGAACACAGTAATGGTGACTGTTTCAACTTTTCAGGGAAAAGATATTATAAAATAGACTCTTTGTCATCAGTGTTCCTATATTCTGATTTGTCTCGGAATTAAGTTGTCTATTAACTC
>CAZGAI010000139.1:0-8384 GCA_964523175.1 uncultured Victivallales bacterium
GTTTTTTTGCTCAGTTGGGTATGTTGTCTCTTTTTGGTATTGTTGTCAATGGTGCAATTGTGCTGTTTGATTTTATAGGTATGTTGATTTCAGAAAAAGCAGTTGCCCTACCAACTCAAGGCGAAGCAAAATATGGAGGATTACAACGAGAGGGATTTATTCACTGTATTATTGAGGGAAGTGTCCTTCGTGTCAGGCCAATAGCGTTAACAACCCTTACAACTGCCGGTGGGCTAATACCATTGGCCACAGGAGGAGGACCGTTATTTGAGCCGATGGCTGTTGTTTTAATATTCGGGCTTCTTTACTCCACCGTATTAACCCTTGTCGCTATGCCTATTATTTTCAGTCTCCTCGTAGAGAAGTTTGGAATGAGAATTTATCGTTCACAAAATATAGATTAATACTCTGTGGTTATATAATTGTTTGATGCTACTTCTGGATATTTGTTGACAAAAAAATAGAAGAGTTACTCCTGAATTAACTGCAGAAGAAAAAACTATGTCGGTAATTCACAAGCTCCATTTTGTAACAGAATTAATAGCTGATGAAACAAATTCACCTCTTGCTGTTCCAATGGATACAATTCACAAAAACGATAACGGTAAATATTATGTATGGAGAGCTAAGGGATTGAAGGCTTTTCAAATTGGGAAAGCTCTTAAGGGAAGAATTATTGCTGAACAGGTCCCCGTTACTCCCGGTGATCAGTTTAAAACAATATATAACTTGAAGCTTGAATCTCTGAAAGATCCTGGAAATTTAAAAGTTGATGATGTCATTATAGCTAATTTTTCAGGGCAAATACAGGATAATAAACCAGTAATTATTGATCAGACACGCTGGCTCTTTGCTCCATGGGAAACAGTCAAGGTCAAAGTCCGGGTTATCTCTGTCCCGGGATTCTATGTTCCTAAAACCGCTGTTTACAGGGGTGATAAAAATCAGGCATATGTTTATTGTAACGATAATGGAAAATGTAGAAAAGTTAATATTACAATTGAAGGAGAATACGGCAAATTGTACCGGATAAAAGGAGCTGGGCTTAAGGAGGGGGATATGATCATACTGACAGATCAGGGTAATCAGATTAAAGAAAATACTCCTATTAAAATTGATAAAGTAACAAGCAGTATAATATAAAATCTTTAGAATGATTAAGTAAACAGCAGAACATTTTCACAACCGTCTCATAAGTTTTAGCTTTTGATTAATTTTACCGTACACTAGGTACAGATTCATTTTAACTCCTGTATTTCTTTATGTAATTTAGTTTTCTTAAACCTTCAAACAGCACTGCTGATACAGAGTTTGACAGGTTATAGCTTCTTGAATGAATGCCATACATCGGGATAGTATATAATCTGTCATTAAATTGATCATACATCTCTTCCGAAAGACCGCTTGTTTCACTACCAAATATAAGATATGCAGGTGTATTACTGTTGTCTGATTTATAGGGACATTCCCAAAAAAGCCTATCAGTTTTAGTAGAGAAAAAAAACAATGAGTTATTATCAGTTTCGGAAAGGAAATCATCCCAGGATTCATGGACTTTTAAATCAAGGTGCTGCCAGTAGTCGAGACCGGAGCGGCGGATATATTTTTCTTCCAGCGAAAAGCCTAATGGCTTGATTAAATTTAACTTTACACCTGTATTAACACATAACCTTCCGATATTTCCTGTATTTTGGGGTATTTGTGGATGATAGAGAACTATTTCTAATTTTTTGTTTAGCATAATTTGTTTCTTATTACTGATTTATGATTACCAGTCTTCGCTTTCAGCTTCGCCTCGGCACGCTGATTACTGATTACTGATTACTGATTACGAGAGCGTAAAATCTTACGGCCCTACTTCCGGTTTAAATCTTTGAAGGGTCGAAGTCTATATTGAATTTATCATAGTTAATTAGCAATGAATCTTTATCCGGTGATTTCTTCCAGCCCTCCAACGGTGTTACGGTTTCCTTTTTTACGAGTTTTAGAATCTCATCATTAAGTATCTGCATTCCAAATTTCTTTCCAGTTTGCATAAGTGATGGTATTTGAAAAGTTTTAGCCTCTCTAATCAGGTTTGAGACAGCTGAATTGACTAAAAGTATTTCAAGTGCAGAAGTTCGGCCGCCATTGGACTTTTTTAATAAACACTGAGCTATAACAGCTTTTAGTGATGTACTGAGCATGGCACGAATCTGCCCCTGTCTGTCTGCCGGAAACTGATCTATAATTCTATCTACAGTACTGGCTGCAGTAGTGGTATGAAGAGTTCCAAATACTAAATGACCTGTTTCAGCTGTTTCTATTGCAATTTCAACAGTTTCCAGATCGCGCATTTCCCCGACAAGAACGATGTCCGGATCTTCGCGCAGGGCGGCCCTAAGGGCTTTTTTAAAGCTTAATGTATGTGATTTTACCTGCCTGTGGTTGACAAGGCATTTTTGATTTTTATGGACAAATTCTACCGGGTCTTCAATTGTGATAATATGTTTTTTCTGTGTTTTATTGATCAAATCTATTAAAGCTGCGAGTGTAGTGGATTTACCACTACCGGTAGGGCCGGTGACTACAACCAATCCTTTTTCCATAAAAGCTAGATCGCGAATGCCTTGAGGAAGGTTAATATCATCTGCTGAAGGAATTTTGGTTGGTATTTCTCTAAATACTGCGCCCGGACCGTTTGTGTCAAGAAAAATATTAACTCTGAATCGGCCGGTTTCAGGAGTTTCATAAGCAAAATCAGTATCGCCGGTGTCATCGAATTCTTCTTTATTCATTTCAGGAATAATTTCGTCAACGAAACTTCGTACTGTATCCGGTGTCATTATTTGGTCATTTCCGGACAATGCAATAATGTCACCATCAATCCTGACATGAGGTTTTGTACTACTGCAGAGGTGAAGGTCTGAAGCTTTGTTTTTCATCATAAACTGTAAGTAGGGATCGATTTTATTCATGGTTTTTGCTCCAAGTTTAATTGCTAAATGTAATGAGCTAATTGCAAAATTGTCGATGGTAGGGCGGTTTCTTCGAAACCGCCGAGCTCACGGCACCCTCGGAGAGGGAGCCCTACCCAGAGTTTTGCAAGCACCTCTAATGTATAGGAATTTGCTTTTTTACTTCTTAATAGACAACATAATCGTGAATTCAAAAATAAGTAAAAAGATAAAAACAAGATCTATCTTGATCTGTTAAAATTAAGCGTTTTGTGAGAGGTCTTCAGTTATGATCTCTGCACTTTTGTACAAATACTTCATAATACCTGAATGTATTTCGACTGATGAATCTTTATAATGATCCATTTGCATTAGAGTATAGGCATTAATCCATTTGCCGTCAACATCTATTTCTAATATTGGATTAATCATATAATAGCCGCGTTGTACGCGGAGAAATAGTTTTCTATTGTAACCGCTTTGTTTATAAACTTCATTACCGGCAAGTATAGAAGAAATATAAGAACGTTTTTTCCTGTATTTAGGCATTAGAAATTCCGGAAAAGGAGCCAGTGCCTTTTGGAAATCACCTGCTTCAAATGCAGGAATATTGTATTTTGCTTTATTTTTCATTAATAATATCTGAGACGAAAGCATTAGGTTTAATATAAAAAAAGGCATTTGTGTATTGTCAATTTTAATCATTTTGTCAAGAATTTTAACTTTAATGCTTGATGTTTCAATGTCTTTATATATATGACCAAGTATGCGCTCAGGGTAATATTCCGGGTGTAAAAAGGCTCTGTACAGTGCTATATGCAGTGGTTGCATGCCTACACTGTTTCTCAGTTTAAGGTCTGCACCATTTTTAATTAATGATTTAACCAAATCTACTTTACCCAGATCTGTAGCTATCATTAAAGGAGTCTGGTTCAGTTGATTTCTAAAATCTATGCCGTATTTTTTGATTTTATCATTTAGATTGTTATAATTTTTGGAATCATAATCTGACCAGTATTTTTTTAAAACTTCATTTTCCTTAATGTTTATTACGGCTTTAGCTTTATTGAATTTAAACTCAATCAGTTTTTCTATTAGGTATGGTACATGGTACATAGTGCTGAATTCATAAATTTGAGTTTTTGCTTTTTTGTTATATCTGTCAGGATTAAAAGCTTCCTGTTTCAATTTTTCAATGTTTTCATGTGTCAGCACATTCCATGGTACATTTTGAGTGCCGAGGATACTACGTTTGATTTCATTTGCCTGTTCTTTTTTTCCCTGGAGTTCAAGCCGCCTTGCTTCTTTTTCCCAGGCATCGTTATTTGAAATCTGCGTTTTTACTGTAATCTGTTCTTTAAAATCCACTAGTTCAAGAAGGTGAAGTAGGTTATGTTTTCTGTTACTTTCTATGATATAAAGATTTTTGACTGATCTAGTGATTGCAACATATAATGAGTTAATATAGAATTTATATGTTTCAAGAGACTTATCGGCTTTATTTTTAGCCCGCGCGTATTTCAGTTCTTTATTTAGTTTATTAATTGAAATATCTTCTGATATTTCAGAAAACTCTTTTGATGCATTTGATATGAAATTGTATATAATAATGTTTTCGTATTCAAGTCCTTTTGCCTCCTGAATTGAGAAGATAAGCGGGGTGTGAAAGAATTTTTTTGCTTCGCTTTTATATTCTTCACGCATAACTATTATTGCATATTTGGTTGATTTTGCTGTGTTTTTATCAAGTTTTGCTTTAATTGCGACGGTATCATTTAGAAGTTCAATGCAGCCTCTGTTCTTTTGAATACTCTTAACCAGGTAATTGCTTTCACGGTCAATGGAGCCAAAACGAGCATTTTTAATTAATAACAAACGGTTTGCCAAGTCAGTAACTTCAGGAGAATTTCGATAATTTGTATTAAGAACTCTGATTAATTTTGCCGGTTCCTGGGCTTTTTTTCTGTAGAGCATACTTTTTACACTTGACCAGGCAAAAAAATTGGGATGGACAATTTGATTTGAATCTCCGCAAAAAATAAAATTATGCGGGTTTTTGAGAGATTTCATAATCAGGTTCAATTGGCAGTTAGTTAAATCCTGTACTTCGTCAATAATGATGAAATCGTATTTGGGATTACACAGGTTGATATACTCATATGAAAGGATATTGGGATCATAATAATTCGAGCTATTGAGATATCTTTCGTATCGATGAAAAATATTATAAACTTCATTTCTTTCATATTTCTGAAATATTGACTGTTTTATTCCAAGATTTAAATAATCTTCTCTGGAAATGAATTTCTTATCAATAGTGGAGCCTGTTATTACTCCATTGAACTCTTCGTATAGTTTATGAGTATCTTTTATTTTAAAATTTGTTTTATTTTGCTGGAACCATACATCAAATTCTTTTGAGGTAATTTGTTTTTTGTCAGGAACTCTAATTGTTTCTATAAACTCTATGAAAGAAAGGAAATCAATATTCTGTTTTTCATTTAAATAGTTATTTGAGTAATAAAGATCTCTGGAGTTTTCAGTTAGAAAGGCTGAAAGGGTGATGTATAGTCCGTCACCGTGAAGATGCTTTAATTTTTCCAGGGTTAAAACAGTTTTTCCGCTGCCGGCGGAGCCAATCAGTATTAATGGTGTTCTAACTTTAAAAACATCGTTTTGAATATCATCAAAAGAAAGAATTTTATCCAGGATATTAAAATGTCTATTATTTGAATTTAAATATGGAATATCAGGGATAGTTTTATTTTCGATTTTCGTAAATGATACGATAGCGGGTAGTTTGGACTCATCAATAACAGCACCGTTCATAAAACGAGACTTCTCATATTCATGATTTCTTATGACCTCGAGGAGTAAAGCAAAGCCTGTTTTATTAAATTTAACAATCTTAAAAAGAAGTCTATTTGTGTAATCAAGTTTAGCTCTATATAAAGAGGTGCTTGTCAGCTTTTTCACTTCTGCTGATTTGAAATCGTCATTCTCCAGCATCTTTACTATTTTGTTGTATTGGTTTTCAATGCCGGTAGTGTCAATTTCATTATATACTAAGGTTTTCATAAGTACGTACTTTTTCTAAATTTTCCGTTTCGGTTATATTCTGTCATAGCCATTGTCATTGTTCAGTATGAACTAAACAAACTATTATTAAAATTATTATGTTTATAGTGATATTTCAATATAAATTTACTAAAATAAAAATATTGTTTTAAGAGGCTAAAAAATATCTTTAAAAAAAATATAGTATAGCCATTGATTCACCCGTTTTAGGACTGTCTACAAACATCCTGTGTTTCTTTTCAATTACGATTTTTCTGATAATCATTAGAGGTAATTGCAAAATTGCCGATGGTAGGGCGGTTTCTCCGAAATCGCCGAGCTCACGGCACCCTCGGAGAGGGAGCCCTACCCAGAGTTTTGCAAGCACCTCATTAGTGTTTCTTTTATACTATTATTTGGAGTTCATTTTAAAAACTTTATAAAAAAACTTAATCTACTTGATAAATGTTCACGTGTGCATATATTATTTAAGGAAAAAGAAAGTTTATAAATAAAAATTATTTTATTAAAATTAAAACCTATAATACTATTTTTTTATATTTATGGTATCGCAAAAAAAATCAATACCACTATAATGAAAGTATTATATTAACTTGGTTTGATCGTAATTATATAAATTTTTTTTATATAGTCGTTATAAGAAGACTGAAAACAACATGTGTAAAAAGGAGAAGATTATGTCGAAAAAGTATGTTTATTTCTTCGGAAAAGACAATTCTGAAGGCGATGCAACAATGAAGGCAGTACTTGGTGGAAAAGGTGCAAACCTTGCAGAAATGGCGACATTGAATATGCCTGTACCTCCGGGATTTACAATAACTACTGAAGCTTGTGCTGAATTCGGTAAAATAGGCAAAGATGCATTCTTTGCAATGGCATCTGATGAAATTAACAGTCACCTTGCAAAATTGCAGGAAGTGAGTGGAAAAACTTTTGGAAAAGGACCACACCCACTACTACTTTCAGTACGTTCTGGTGCTGCTGCTTCTATGCCTGGTATGATGGATACTGTTCTTAACTTGGGACTTAATAATGAAACTGTTCAGGCTATGATTGACCTGACTGGTAATGAACGTTTTGTTATGGACTCATATCGTCGTTTTATCCAAATGTTTGGTGACGTTGTTCTTGGTGTTCCACATCATAATTATGAAACAATACTTCAAGCAGCTAAAGACGCTAAAGGCGTAAAGCTTGATAATGACTTAAACGTTGATGACCTAAAAGACCTTATAGTTAAATATAAAGCTATGGTTAAAGACGAAACTGGTCATGACTTCCCTCAGGATCCAATGGAACAGCTTTACAGAGGTATTCAGGCTGTATTTGATTCATGGAGTAATGTACGTGCTGTTAAATATCGTGAAATGTATGATATTCGCGGTCTTATTGGAACAGCTGTTAATGTACAAGCTATGGTCTTCGGTAATGCTGGAGAAGGTTGTGCTACTGGTGTTGCTTTTACTAGAGACCCATCAACTGGCGCTAATGAATTCTTCTACGGTGAATTCTTAATGAATGCACAGGGTGAAGACGTTGTTGCAGGTATTCGTACACCTCAGCAGCTTACTGCTGCAGGTTCAAGAGCATGGGCTGAATCACAAGGTGTTTCTGAAGAAGATAGAGCATCTAAGTTTCCTTCCCTTGAAGAAGCTATGCCAAAATGTTATGCTGAGCTTGATGCTAATCGTGTAAAACTTGAAGATCATTACAAAGATATGCAGGATCTTGAGTTTACTATTGAAGATGATACTCTTTATATGTTGCAGACACGTAGTGGTAAACGTACAACTCAGGCAGCAGTGAAAATTGCTATTGATATGGTTAAAGAAGGTCTTATTGACGAAAAAGAAGCTGTATTACGCGTTGAACCTGCTTCGCTAGATCAACTATTACATCCTGTTTTTGTGAAATCATCCGAAGCTGCCGCTGAGTCAATGGTTGTTGGTCTTCCAGCTTCTCCTGGCGCTGCAACTGGACAAGTTGTATTTAATGCTGATGATGCTGAAAAATGGACTGAAGATGGCAAAGCTGTTATCCTATGCCGTACAGAAACAAGCCCTGAAGATATTACTGGTATGCATGTTGCAAGTGGTATTCTTACTTCACGTGGTGGTATGACATCTCATGCAGCTGTTGTTGCTCGTGGAATGGGTAGATGTTGTGTAGCAGGTTGTGGCGAAGTAGTCATGGATTATGCTAAAAAACAATTTACTGTTGGCAGCAATGTTATTAAAGAGGGTGACTGGATTTCTCTTAACGGTTCAACTGGTGTTGTCTATAAAGGAAAGATAGAAACTGTTGATCCTGCATTGACAGGTCCTTTCGGCGAAATTATGCTTCTTGCTGACAAATATCGTACACTTGGTA